>NZ_QWGT01000036.1 GCF_003576405.1 Clavibacter lycopersici | reverse complement strand
CGGGATCCGCCGTCGCCGTCCGCGGCCGCCACGGCGGGGACGCCCGCGGGCGCCTCGGAGCGCGTGGGGTCGCCCACGGATCCGGCCTCGCGACCGGAGGCGGGCAGCTGCCCCGCGGACGGGTCCTCGGGGCCCTTGCCCTCGGGACGAGAGGTGTCGTCGGTCATGCGGTGCGCCCTCCGGCGGTCGTGGGGGTGGGGACGGATGCGGGGACCTCGCCGGCCATCATCAGGCCGAGGACGTCGCGCGGGGTGTCGCCGGGGACGATGCCGACGATCCCGCCGCGGTACATGACGGCGATGCGGTCGGCGAGCGCCGCGACCTCGTCGAGCTCGGTGGAGACGACGATGACGGGGAGGCCGCGGTCGCGCGTCTCGACCACGCGCGTGTGCACGAACTCGATGGACCCGACGTCGAGGCCGCGCGTGGGCTGCGCAGCGACGAAGAGCCGGAGGTCGCGGCTGAGCTCGCGCGCGAGCACGACCTTCTGCGCGTTGCCGCCGGAGAGCCGGCCGACGTGCGTGTCGATGCCCTGCGTGCGGATGTCGAACTCGCGCACGCGGTCGCGCGCGAACTCGTCCAGGTAGCCGAGCTTCAGGGATCCGGCGACGACGAACGGCGGGCTGTCCGAGCGGTCGAGCATGAGGTTCTCGGCGATGGTGAACTCGGCGACGAGACCGTCCTCGTTGCGGTCCTCGGGCACGAAGCCGACGCCCGCGTCGAGCACGCGGCGGACGGACCGGCCGGTGAGGCGCGTGCCGTCCAGGTCGATGGTGCCGGACACGCGGGGCTGCAGCCCGAGGATCGCCTCGGTGAGCTCGGTCTGGCCGTTGCCCTGCACGCCCGCGATGGCGAGGATCTCGCCCGCGTGCACCTCGAAGCTGACGGCGTCGACGACGACCTGGCCGGCGGCGTCCACCACCGTGAGGTCGCGCACGACGAGGGCGGCGGCGCCGGGCGTCGCGGGCTCCTTGGCGACCGTGAGCGACACGCTCCGGCCGACCATGAGCGATGCGAGCTCGGCGTTGCTGGCGGTGGGCTCGGCCTCGCCGACCACCTTGCCGAGGCGGATGACGGTGATGCGGTCCGCGACCTCGCGCACCTCGCGCAGCTTGTGGGTGATGAAGACGATGCCCGTGCCGGCGTCCCGGAGCTGCTTCATGATGACCATGAGCTCGTCGGTCTCCTGCGGCGTGAGCACGGCGGTCGGCTCGTCGAACACGAGCACCCCGGCGTCGCGCGACAGGGCCTTGATGATCTCGACGCGCTGCTGCACGCCCACGGGCAGGTCGGCGACGAGCGCGTCGGGATCCACGTCGAAGCCGAACCGGGCGGAGATCTCGCGCACCTTCGCGCGGGCGCCGGCCAGGTCGAGCCGGCCGCCGAGCTTCGTCTCCTCGTGGCCGAGCATGACGTTCTCCGCGACCGTGAAGACCGGGATGAGCATGAAGTGCTGGTGGACCATCCCGATGCCGGCCGCCATGGCGTCGCCCGGCCCGGCGAAGCGCGCCACCCGGTCGTCGAGGAGGATCTCCCCCTCCTCCGCCTGGTACAGGCCGTAGAGCACGTTCATCAGCGTGGACTTGCCCGCGCCGTTCTCGCCCAGGAGGCAGTGGATCTCCCCCGGCTGGACCACGAGGTCGATGTGGTCGTTGGCGACCAGCGCGCCGAAGCGCTTGGTGATGCCCCGCAGTTCGAGCTTCATCGGATCAATCCGTTCGGTGGGTCGGGTGGACACGCGGCGGGGGGACCGGCGCCTGCCGATCCCCCCGCGGTGCGTTAGATGCTACTTCGTCAGCGACGACGGCGACTCGACGGTGATCGAGCCGTCGATGATGCCGGCCTTGATCGTGTCGAGCTCGCCCGAGAGGTCAGACGGGACCTCGGACTCGTAGTCGTGGAACGGGGCGATGTCCACGCCGCCGTTCTCGAGCGTGCCGACGTACGGGGTCGCGTCGAACTCGTCCTTGGCGGCGTTCGTCACGACGTCCTCGACGCCCGCGTCGATGCCCTTGAGCACCGAGGTGAGGAAGAGGTCCTTGAGGTCGGGCGCGGTCTCGTACGCGTCGGAGTCGACGCCCACCATGACGACCTTCTTGTCGCTGGAGTCGCGGATGGCCTCGCCCGCGCTGAGGAAGATCGGGCCGCCGACGGGCATGATGACGTCCGCGCCCTGGTCGATGAGCGTCTGCGCGGCGGTCTTGGCCGTCTGGTTGGCGACGAACTCGCCGGTGAACGATCCGCTCTGGCTCGCGACGTCCCAGCCGATGGCCTTGACGTCCTTGCCCTTCTGCTCGTTGTAGTAGGCGACGCCGTCGACGAAGCCGTCCATGAAGATCGTGACGGTCGGGATCTGCAGGCCGCCGAAGGTGCCGACCGTGCCGGTCTTCGAGTATGCCGCCGCCGCGTAGCCCGCGAGGAACGCCGCCTCGCTGGTGTTGAAGGTGATGGGCTTGACGTTCGGGGCGTCGATCGACGCGTCGTCGATGATCGAGTACTCGATGTCCGGGTTGGCGGCCGCCGCCTCCTTGGTCGCGTCCGCGAGCAGGAAGCCGACGGTGACGATGAGGCCGCAGCCCTGGTCGGCGAGGTTGGTGAGGTTCGGGGCGAAGTCGGTCTCCGCCGCCGACTCCACGGGCTTGGCGGCCGGGAGGCCGAGCTCGTCGACGGCCTTGGTCAGGCCCTCGTAGCCGAGCTGGTTGAACGACTTGTCGTCGAATCCGCCGGAGTCGGAGACCATGCAGGTGAGCAGGTCGCTCTTCACGTCACCGCCCGCACCTCCGGTCGTCGTCTCGGGGGCGGCGCCGCAGCCCGCGAGGATCGCGGTGATGCCGACGGCGGCGAGACCGCCGAGGGCGGCCCTTCGGGTGGTGATGGTCACTGTGGCCTCCAGATGCAGCCCGGGTCCGCCGGGCGATGTGCGTTCATGTTACCCATGCGCAGGAATGCATCCCGTGCCCGGATCGGGCCTCCGCGCGCAAGCGTTATCGATCCGGGACGCGGCCGAAACACCGCGGCAACACGCGCCCTGCTAGGGCGTCGAGACCGACTCCACCTTCACGTCGCCGGAGACGATGCGGGCCTTCAGCGCGTCGAGCTCGGACTGCAGCTCGGCGGGCACCGAGTCGGCGAGGTCGTGGTAGTCCGCGAGGCCCACGCCGCCGTTCGCGAGCGTGCCGACGTAGGGCTCCGAGGTGAAGGATCCCTCCTGGTCGTCGGCCACGATGTCGACCACGGCCTGGCCGGTGTCCTTGAGCACGCTCGTGAGCAGGAGCGGGCGGTACTCGGCGGGGAGCGTGTCGTACCCGTCGTTGTCCACCCAGATCAGCTTGCCGCTGCCGTGCGCGAGGATCGCGGACGCCGCGCCCTCCCCCACCTGGCCGGCCACGGGCATGATGACGTCGGCGCCCTGGTCGAGCAGGTTCTGCGTGGTGGTCTGGCCCTTCGACACGTCCTCGAAGTCGCCCGTGAAGGTGCCGTCCTGCGCGGCGGCGTCCCAGCCGAGCGCGACGACGCTGGTGCCGTGCGCCTGGTTGTAGGCCGCGACGCCGTCGACGAAGCCGTCCATGAAGAGGGTCACGGGCGGCTGGTTGCCTCCGCCGAACGTCCCCACCTTGCCGGTCTCGCTCACGCCCGCCGCGAGGTACCCCGCGAGGTAGGAGGCCTGCGCGGTGTCGAAGACGAGCGGCTTGACGTTCGGGGCGTCCACGACCTCGTCGACGATCGAGAAGTGCACGTCGGGGTTCTCGGCGGCGGCAGCCGACGTGGCCTCCGCCAGCTCGTAGCCGACGGTGAGGATGAAGCCGCAGCCCGTGCCGACCGCCTGCTCGACGTTCGGCGCGAGGTCCGTCTCCGAGGTGGACACGAGGACGTCGGCCTGGATGCCCAGCTCCTGCTCCGCGCGCTGGAGCCCCTCCCAGCTCGACTGGTTGAAGGAGCGGTCCTGCAGGCCGCCGGAGTTGGTGACCATGCGGGCGCAGTAGTCGCTCGCGGCAGCGGAGGTGGTGCCGGGCTCGGGCGCCGCGCCGCAGCCGGCGAGGGCCGCGGCGGCGATGAGGGCGATGGGCAGGGAGGCGGCGCGGACGGCGCGGCGGGTGCGGGGCATCCCCGGAATCTAACGGCGGCGGTACCAGCCCCCTCGGGCCGCGGAGAGCGCCCGAGGGGATCGTTGCCCCTTCGTTACAGGACGTCCGTCCCGCCGCTGAGCTTGAGCGCGTCCACCACGCTCTTCACGCGCTGCGCGTTCTCCTTGGTGGTGACGAGCAGGGCGTCGGGCGTGTCGACCACGACGATATCGCGCACGCCGATGAGGCTGATCACGCGCTTGCTGTTGGCCACGACGATGCCGCTCGACGCGTCGGACAGGACGCGCGCGTCCTCGCCGAGGATGACGAGGTCGGACTTGCGTCCGCTCGAGTGCATCTTGGCGACGGAGGCGAAGTCGCCCACGTCGTCCCAGGTGAAGGTGCCGGGGATCACGGCGAGCGCCCCACGTGCGGCGGCCGGCTCGGCGACGGAGTAGTCGATGGCGATCTTCTTGAGGTTCGGCCAGACGCGGTCGACGACGACCCCGCGGTCGGCCGTGTCCCACGCCTCGGCGAGCTCGAGCACGCCCTTCAGCAGCTCGGGCTCGGTGCGGCCGAGCTCCTCGAGCAGGCGGTCGGCGCGCGCGATGAACATGCCCGCGTTCCAGAGGTGCGTGCCGCCCTTCACGTAGCCGCGCGCGACGCCGATGCTCGGCTTCTCCACGAAGGACGCGACCTCGAGGGCGTGCGGGGCGCCGGGGATGCTGAGGGCCTTGCCGGTGTGGATGTAGCCGAAGCCCGTCGCGGGCTCCGTCGGCGTGATGCCGATGGTGGTTATGTAGCCGGCGTCCGCGGCGATGACCGCCTCGCGCACGGTGTCGCGGAAGCGGTCCGGGTCGGCGATGACGTGGTCGGCCGCGAACGAGCCGATGATGACGCCCGGCTCGCGGCGCTCGAGGATGGCGGCGGCCAGCGCGATGGCCGCGGTGCTGTCGCGCCCCTCGCTCTCGAGGACCACGTTCGGGTCGGACAGCTCGGGCAGCTGGGCCTCGACGGCGGCGCGGTGGGCGCGGCCCGTGACGACCATGATCCGGTCCTCGCCGGAGAGCGGCGCCAGGCGCTCCCACGTGTCGCGGAGGAGCGTGCGGCCGGATCCCGTGAGGTCGTGGAGGAACTTCGGGGCGTCCGCGCGGGACAGCGGCCAGAGCCGGGAGCCCACGCCCCCCGCGGGGATCACGCTGTAGAAACGGGAGATCGCGCTCGTCTGCTCGGTCATGGGGCCACACTATCGGCACCCCGGGAGCCGACCGGATGCGCCGAGTTCACGCGACCGCAACGGGGCGTTCACGGCGGCGCGGCGGCTCGGACGGCGCGGGTGCCTAGCGTCGCAGGCATGCGCGTAGCCGTCGTCAGCGAGAGCTTCCTCCCCACCGTCAACGGCGTCACCACGAGCGTCTGCCGGGTCCTCGAGCACCTCAGGGACCGCGGGCACCAGGCCATCGTCATCGCCCCGGACGCGGGCGCCCCGGCCGAGTTCGCGGGCTTCCCCGTCCACGGCGTCCCGGCCATCGCCTACCGGCAGTTCCCCGTCGGGATCCCCAGCCCGCAGGTGCTCCGCCTCCTCACCGACTTCGCGCCGGACGTGCTGCACGCCGCGTCGCCCCTCTTCCTGGGCGCGCAGGCCATCGCGGCGGCGACGCGCATCGAGACGCCGTCCGTCGCCGTGTTCCAGACGGACGTGGCGGGCTACGCGCGCCGGAACCGCCTCGCCGCGACCGCGCCGTACGTATGGCGGCTCGTGCGCTGGATCCACCAGGGCGCCGACCTGACCCTCGCGCCCTCGAGCGCCGCGGCGGCCGACCTCGCCGCGGCGGGCGTCGAGCGCGTCGCCCGCTGGGGCCGCGGCGTCGACCTCGACCGCTACCACCCGCGCAACCGGGCCATGGACGACGTGGTCGCGCTCCGTCGCCGCGTCGCGCCGACGGGAGAGACGGTCGTCGGCTACGTCGGCCGGATCGCCCCCGAGAAGCAGCTCGAGCGCCTGCAGGCACTCCGCGGGATCCCCGGGGTCCGCTTCCTCATCGCGGGCGACGGCCCGAGCCAGGCATCCGCCCGGCGCGCGCTCGCGGGGATGCCCGTGACGTGGCTCGGCCGCGTGGGCGGACGCGAGCTCGCCGCCGCGTACGCCGCGATGGACGTGTTCGTGCACACGGGCACCGAGGAGACGTTCGGCCAGACCGTGCAGGAGGCGCACGCGTCCGGCCTCCCCGTGGTGGCCCCGCACGCCGGCGGCCCCATCGACCTGGTCGCCCACGGCACGGACGGGTTCCTGTTCGACCCCGCCTCGCCCCGGGACGCGCACCTGCGACGACTGGTGGACGACCTCGTGGCGAGCGAGCCGATGCGGCTCCGCATGGGAGAGGCCGGCCGCCGCGCGGTCCTCGGACGCTCCTGGGCGACCGTCGGCGACGAGCTCATCGGGCACTACGGCCGGGCAGTCTCCGCCCGCCGCTCGGCGCTCCACGCGGCGGATCCCGCGGGCGCCGGGCCCGTCCCCGTCGGCGCCTGAGCGGGCTCGTCGACGGCCCGACCGCCTTAGGGTGCCCTAACGGGTGACCGGTACGGACCCGGCCGTAGAATCGGTGGACGCGCAATGTCGGCGCGAAGGCGCTCCGCCTCGGGGCACCAGCATCAGGGAGGGTCGTTCCGTGTCCATCAAGACGGCAGGAACCCGCGAACCGCACATCTCGCGCGCACCGAAGGTCCCCGCGGGGACGCTGTACCGGGGCCGAGAGGGCATGTGGTCGTGGGTGCTGCACCGCATCACCGGCGTGTCCATCTTCTTCTTCCTCCTCGTGCACGTGCTCGACACGAGCCTCATCCGCGTGAGCCCCGAGGCGTACAACGCGGTGATCGGCACCTACAAGAACCCGGTCATGGGGATCGGCGAGGTCGCCCTCGTCGGGGCCATCGGGTTCCACGCGCTGAACGGCCTGCGGATCATCCTCATCGACTTCTGGCGATTCGGCGCCAAGCACCAGCGCCTCATGTTCTACGTGGTCATCGGCCTGTGGGTCGTGCTCATGGCCGGCTTCGTGCCGCGCCACCTCATCAACGTGTTCAGCGAAGCGGGATGGATCTGATCATGAGCGACATCGCACAGCAGGTGAGCATCGAGCGCCCCCGCCAGGCCCGTCAGCCGCGCAAGCAGGGCGGCGTGAACTGGGAGAAGTGGGGCTGGATGTACATGCGCGCCTCGGGCGTCGTGCTCGTCGTGCTCATCTTCGGCCACCTCTACGTCAACCTCATCCAGGGCGAGGGCATCAAGGCCATCGACTTCGCGTTCGTGGGCGGCAAGCTCTCCGACCCGTTCTGGAAGGTGTGGGACATCGCGCTGCTCTGGCTCGCGGTCATCCACGGCGCCAACGGCATGCGCACCCTCGTGAACGACTACGCCGCGTCGCCCCGCACCCGCACCATCCTCAAGGGCGCGCTCGTCGCGTCCACGGTCGTCCTGCTCGTGCTCGGCACGCTCGTGGTCTTCACCTTCGACCCCTGCCCCGCCGGCCAGCCCGCGGACCTCCTCCCCGCCTTCTGCGGCGACCTGTAGCCCGCTCCCCATCCGCCTCGAGAAAGAAGCCCGTGACCACTGACACCGCGACCCCCGGTTCCGAGCCCTCCGCGAGCACCATCGTGGACGGCGTCCACTACCACCAGTTCGACATCGTCATCGTGGGTGCGGGCGGCGCCGGCATGCGCGCGGCGATCGAGGCGGGACCGCAGGCGAACACGGCCGTCATCTCCAAGCTCTACCCGACCCGCTCCCACACGGGCGCGGCGCAGGGCGGCATGGCCGCCGCCCTCGCGAACGTCGAGGAGGACAGCTGGGAGTGGCACACCTTCGACACCGTGAAGGGCGGCGACTACCTCGTCGACCAGGACGCGGCGGAGATCCTCGCGAAGGAGGCCATCGACGCGGTCATCGACCTCGAGAACATGGGCCTCCCCTTCAACCGCACGCCCGACGGCAAGATCGACCAGCGCCGCTTCGGCGGCCACACGGCCGACCACGGGAAGAGCCCCGTCCGCCGCTCCTGCTACGCGGCCGACCGCACGGGCCACATGATCCTGCAGACGCTGTACCAGAACTGCGTCAAGTTCGGCATCAACTTCTACAACGAGTTCTACGTCCTCGACCTGGTCATGGCCGAGGTCGACGGGAAGCAGCAGCCCGCCGGCGTCGTCGCCCTCGAGCTCTCGACCGGCGAGATCCACGTCTTCCAGGCGAAGGCCGTGATCTTCGCGACCGGCGGCTTCGGCAAGATCTACAAGACGACCTCGAACGCGCACACCCTCACGGGCGACGGCGTCGGGATCATCTGGCGCAAGGGCCTGCCGCTGGAGGACATGGAGTTCTTCCAGTTCCACCCGACCGGGCTCGCCGGCCTCGGCATCCTCCTGTCGGAGGCGGCACGCGGAGAGGGCGCGATCCTCCGCAACAGCGAGGGCGAGCGCTTCATGGAGCGGTACGCCCCCACCATCAAGGACCTCGCGCCCCGCGACATCGTCGCGCGCTGCATGGCGACGGAGATCCGGGAGGGCCGCGGCGCCGGCCCGAACAAGGACTACGTCTACCTCGACATCACGCACCTCGAGCCCGCGGTCATCGACGCGAAGCTCCCGGACATCACCGAGTTCGCGCGCACGTACCTCGGCGTCGAGCCGTACACGGAGCCCGTGCCCGTGCTGCCGACAGCGCACTACGCGATGGGCGGCATCCCGACGAACATCAAGGCCGAGGTGCTGTCCGACAACACCACCGTCGTCCCGGGGCTGTACGCCGCCGGCGAGTGCGCGTGCGTCTCGGTGCACGGATCCAACCGCCTCGGCACCAACTCGCTCCTCGACATCAACGTGTTCGGCAAGCGCGCGGGCAACTACGCGGCCGAGTACGTGAAGACGGTCGACTTCACGCCGCTGCCGGACGACGCGGCCGACTTCGTGAAGGGCCTCGTCGAGGGCGCGCGGAACTCCAACGGCACCGAGCGGATCTCGACGCTGCGTCGCGAGCTGCAGGAGTCGATGGACCGCAACGCCCAGGTGTTCCGCACCGAGGACACGCTGATCGAGGTCACCAAGGTGATCGCCGACCTGCGCGAGCGGTACACGAACATCCAGGTGCAGGACAAGGGCCAGCGCTTCAACACGGACCTGCTCGAGGCCATCGAGCTCGGCTTCCTGCTCGACCTCGCGGAGGTCGTCGTGTACTCGGCGATGTACCGCAAGGAGAGCCGCGGCGGCCACTTCCGCGAGGACTACCCGAAGCGCGACGACGAGAACTACATGGTCCACACCATGGCGTACCTCACCGGCGACGCCCACAGCACGGACGCCGGCGACCACATCAAGCTGAGCACCAAGCCCGTCGTCATCACGAACTACCAGCCGATGGAGCGGAAGTACTGACCCTCGGGTCAGCACGGACGCCCGTCACCGCATCACCGATCGGAATAGGACCGCACACGTGAGCACCGCAACCCTGGACGCACCCCCCGCGGGAGAGGCCTCGGCCATCCCGACCTTCACGGTCACCCTCATCATCCGCCGCTTCCTGCCCGGCCAGGACGCCGAGCCGCGGTGGGAGGACTTCGACGTCGAGGTCTACCCGACCGACCGGATCCTCGACGCGCTGCACAAGATCAAGTGGGAGCAGGACGGGTCGCTGACCTTCCGACGCTCCTGCGCGCACGGCGTGTGCGGGTCCGACGCGATGCGCATCAACGGCCGCAACCGCCTGGCCTGCAAGACGCTCATCAAGGACCTCGACATCGACCAGCCCATCTACGTGGAGGCCATCAAGGGCTTGCCGCTGGAGAAGGACCTCGTCGTCGACATGGAGCCGTTCTTCGAGTCGTTCCGCGACGTGCAGCCCTTCCTCATCTCCAACACGAAGCCGGAGAAGGGCAAGGAGCGGATCCAGTCCGCCGCCGAGCGCGCCCGCTTCGACGACACCACCAAGTGCATCCTCTGCGCCGCGTGCACGTCGTCGTGCCCCGTGTTCTGGACGGACGGCCAGTACTTCGGCCCGGCCGCCATCGTCAACGCGCACCGCTTCATCTTCGACTCGCGCGACGAGTCGAACGTGCGCCTCGACATCCTCAACGACAAGGAGGGCGTGTGGCGCTGCCGCACGACCTTCAACTGCTCAGAGGCGTGCCCGCGCGGCATCCAGGTCACGCAGGCGATCGCTGAGGTCAAGCAGGCGATCATGCGAGGCAAGGCGTAGCGCCTCCTCCCCCGCACGTGCGACGGCCCCGCAGCTCCTCGGAGCGGCGGGGCCGTCGTCGTGCGTGCGTCTAGCGCTCGGCGAGGATCCGTTCGGCGGCGGCGCGGGCCCCTGCCGCCGAGCGCGCCGTGAGGACGACCTCGGCGGCGGCGCGGGCGTCGTCGAGGGTGCGGCGCGACAGCTCGAGGCGCACGTCGGCGAGGGCCGCGGGCGTCATCGAGAGGCTCGTGGCGCCGAGGCCGACCAGGACCACCGCGAGCATCGGATCCGCCGCGGCCTCGCCGCAGATGCCGACGGGCGTGCCGGACGCGCGGCCCGCGTCGCCGAGGGTGCGGACGAGGCGGAGGACCGCGGGGTGCCACGGATCCTGGTAGCCGGCGACCGAGCCGAGCAGGCGGTCGGCGGCCATCGTGTACTGCGTGAGGTCGTTGGTGCCGATGCTCACGAAGTCGGCGACCTCGACCACCTGGTCCGCGAGGAGCGCGAGCGACGGCACCTCGGCCATCACGCCCACCGTGCGGAGGCCGAGCTCGCGGCCGAGCTCCACGAACCACGCGGTCTCCTCGGCGTCGGCGACCATGGGCGCCATGACCCAGAGGACGGCGTCGGTGGCGGCGTCGGCCGCGGCGAGGGCGGTGAGCTGGTCGCGGAGGATCTGCTCGTGGGCGCGGAGGGCGCGGAGGCCACGGAGGCCGAGCGCGGGGTTCTCCTCGGCGGCGTCGGTGAGGAAGGCGAGCGGCTTGTCGGCGCCGGCGTCGAGCGCGCGGACGACGACTTTGCGGCCCGGGAACGCCTCGAGGAGCGCGGTGTACTGCGCGGTCTGGGCGGCGACGGACGGCGCCTCCGCGGCGTCGAGGAACAGGAACTCGGTGCGGAAGAGGCCCACGCCCTCGGCGCCGAGCTCGACGGCGCGGGCGGCCTCGTCCGGGGACCCGAGGTTGGCGAGGAGCGGGACGGGCGTGCCGTCGGCGAGCGCGCCGTCGGTGACGGGCAAGGCGAGGGCCTCCTCGCGGGCGCGGATTCGGCGGACGGCGTCCTCGCGCTCAGCGTCGGACGGGTCCGCGATGACGAGGCCGGCCGCGGCGTCGACGACCACCTCGGTGCCCTCCGCGAGGTCGGCTGCGCCCGTCGCGCCGACGATGGCGGGGATGGAGCGGCTGCGGGCGAGGATCGCGGTGTGGCTGGTGGGGCCGCCGTCGGTGGTGACGAGGGCGAGCACGCGGTCGAGCTCGAGGAGCGCGGTGTCGGCGGGCGCGAGGTCGCGCGCGACGAGGACGAAGGGCGCGTCCGCGGTGGGGATCCCGGGCGCGGGCACGCCGCGGAGCCGGGCGATGACGCGCTGGGCGACGTCCGCGAGGTCCGCCGCGCGCTCGGCCATGTAGCCGCCCATGCCGGTGAGCAGCTCCTGGAAGGTGGCGAAGGCCTCGAACACGGCGCGCTCGCCCGAACGGCCCTGGCCGACGAGGCGGCCGACCGAGTCGAGGAGGGCGGGATCCCGCGCCATGAGCGACTGCGCGTCGAGCACGTCCTCGGCGTCGCCGCCGGCGCGGGCGCCGCGCTCGGCGAGGTCGTCCGCGGTGGCCGACAGGGCCGCGGCGACGCGGGCCACCTCGGCCTCGGCGTCGCCCGTGAACGGCTCCGTACCCGGCTCGGGCAGCGGGTCGGGCATCCGCATGACGGGGCCGGTGGCCACTCCGTGTCCTACTCCGATGCCGGTGATGCGCACAGGGACTCCCTCGCTCGGGTGCGTGACGCGCGGACGGACGGCGCCCGCGCGGGTGGCTGTCCGGTCGGGGTGCCGGAACGGCCCGTCCACGCTAGCAGGGCCCCGGCGGCCCGTATCCTCGGGGGATGACCGCCCCCGACGGCCGCGGACGCCCCGCATCCCCCACCACCGGCACGACACCCGCGGAACCCGCCGCACCCACCGGCATCCCGGCCCTCTTCGCGCGCGTGATGGAACTGAAGCCGGTGCGCGTGTTCCTCGCCTACGGGGCCGCGGGCGGCCCGATCCTCGCGGCAGGCATGTCGTACCAGGCCGTCTTCGCGGTGTTCGCGGCGCTCGCGGTCGGCTTCTCGGTGGCGGGATCCGTGCTCTCGGAGAACCCGGCGCTGCTCGACTCGCTGCTCGCGCTGATCCAGGGGGCGGTACCCGGCCTCTTCGGGCCCGGGGGCGTGATCGAGGATCCGCAGGCTCTGCTGCAGTCGCGCGCCGTCAACCTCGCGGGCATCATCGGATCCATCGGCCTGCTCGTCACCGCGCTCGGCTGGCTCGCGTCGACGCGCGACTCCGTGCGCCGCATCTTCGAGCTGCCGCCGCCCACCACGTTCTTCCTGCTCCTCAAGGTGAAGGACCTCGGGCTCGCGCTGGTCTTCGCCCTCGCGATGGTGCTCTCGGCCGCGATCTCGGTGGTGAGCACCGGGCTCCTCGGCTTCGTCTTCGGACTGATGCAGGTGGGCGAGGACTCGCTGCTCGCGATCGTCGTCGGCCGCACCGTGGGACTGGCGCTCGTGCTCGCGCTCGACACGGCGGTGCTCGCGGGCGCGTACCGGATCCTCTCGGGCGTGAAGATCCCGCGGCCGCAGCTCCTGCAGGGCGCGCTCCTCGGCGGGGTCGCGATGGGCGTCCTCAAGGTGCTCGGCACGGCGCTCCTCGGCGGCGCCAGCCGGAACCCGCTGCTCGCGTCGTTCGCGGTGATCATCGGGCTCCTGATCTGGTTCAACCTCATCTGCCAGGTCATCCTGATCTGCGCGTCGTGGATCGCCGTGAGCATGGCCGACAAGGGCATCGACGCCCGCGACCTCAGCCCCGAGCAGCTCGAGAAGGAGCGCGTCGCGAAGCTCGACGAGGCCCGCCGCATCCTCGAGGAGGAGGAGCGCGCCCGGGCCCGCGACAGGTACGCGCAGTCGCGCGGGCTGACGCGGATGCTGCTCCGGCTGCGCGGCGAGCACCGCCGTTAGGATCGTCTCCATGCCCTCGAACCTCCGCGTCGCGTCCATCAACACGAACGGCATCCGGGCCGCGTTCCGCAAGGGCATGGGCGACTGGCTCGCCACGCGCGACGTCGACATCCTCGCGATCCAGGAGGTCCGGGCCGAGACGAGCGACATCGAGGGCCTCCTCGGACCCGAGTGGAACGTGCTGCACGACGCCGCGACCGCCAAGGGCCGCGCGGGCGTGGCCATCGCGAGCCGCCGCCGGGCGGAGATCCACCGGGTCGCCATCGGCGAGGAGGACTTCGACAGCGCGGGCCGCTGGCTGGAGGCCGACTACGACGTGGACGGCACGATCGTCACGGTCGTGAGCGCCTACGTCCACTCCGGCGAGGTCGGCACCGCCAAGCAGGACGAGAAGTGGCGGTTCCTCGACGGCATGGAGCGGCGCCTGCCCGAGATCGCCGCGCACTCCGAGCTGGCCGTCGTGGTGGGCGACCTCAACGTCGGGCACCGCGAGCTGGACATCCGCAACTGGAAGGGCAACGTGAAGCGCGCCGGCTTCCTGCCGCGCGAGCGCGCCTACCTCGACCGGATCCTCGGGTCCCGCGGCGAGGACGTCGAGGGCGTCGACGGATCCACGGGGCCCGGCCTCGGCTGGGTCGACGTGGGCCGCCAGCAGGCCGGCGAGGTCGACGGCCCGTACACGTGGTGGAGCTGGCGCGGCAAGGCGTTCGACAACGACACCGGCTGGCGCATCGACTACCAGCTCGCGACGCCGGCCCTCGCCGAGAAGGTCACCGGCTACGCGGTCGACCGCGCCGAGGCGTACGACCAGCGATGGTCGGACCACACGCCCGTGGTCGTCGACTACGCGATCTGACCCGTCGCCCGCTCCTCCCTCCCCTCCCCCTCGCGCCGCATCCGGCGCCCCGCGAGCGCCCCGCGCTCCCCTCACGAAGGCATCGCCATGACCGCTCGACCCGTCCTCTTCTCCGGCATGCAGCCGTCCGCCGACTCGCTGCAGATCGGCAACTACATCGGCGCGCTCCTGCAGTGGAAGGAGATGCAGACCACGCACGACGCCGTGTTCTGCGTCGTCGACCTGCACGCCATCACCGTGCCGCAGGAGCCCGCGGCGCTGCGCGACAGCACCCGGCGCACGGCCGCGCAGTACATCGCGGCGGGCATCGACCCGGCCGTCTCGACGCTCTTCGTGCAGTCGCACGTGTCGGCGCACACCGAGCTGGCGTGGATCCTGAACACGCTCACCGGGTTCGGCGAGGCCAGCCGCATGACCCAGTTCAAGGACAAGTCGCAGAAGCAGGGCGCCGACGCGACGACGCTGGGGCTCTTCGCGTACCCGACGCTCATGGCGGCCGACATCCTGCTCTACGGCACCGAGGTCGTGCCCGTGGGCGACGACCAGAAGCAGCACGTGGAGCTGACCCGCGACCTCGCGAAGCGCTTCAACTCCCGGTTCGGCGACGTGTTCCGGATCCCCGAGCCCATGATCCAGAAGGACACGGCCCGCATCTACGACCTGCAGGACCCGACGTCGAAGATGAGCAAGTCCGCCGCCAGCGACGCGGGCGTGGTGTGGATGCTGGACGAGCCCGCGCGGACGGCGAAGAAGATCCGCTCGGCCGTCACCGACACGGGCCGCGAGGTGCGCTTCGACCGCGGCGAGAAGCCCGGCGTCTCCAACCTGCTGACGATCCTGTCGGCGTTCGAGGGCACCGCGGTGCCGGCGCTCGAGGAGCGCTACGCGGGCCGCGGCTACGGCGACCTGAAGAAGGACGTGGCCGAGACCGTCACGGGCGTCTTCGAGCCGATCCGCGCGCGCACGCTGGAGCTCCTCGACGACCCGGCCGAGCTCGACCGCGTGCTCGCCGGGAACGCCGCGCGCGCCGAGGAGCGGGCGGACGCGATGCTCGCCCGCGTGTACGACGCCGTCGGGCTCGTGCGGCGCGCGCGATGACCCTGCGGCTGGTCCTGCTCGACCTCGACGACACCCTGGTGGACCACCGCGGCGCCGTGGCCGACGGGATCACCGCGCACCTCGCCGCGCGCGGGCTCCTCGACGCGTCCGACGCCGCGGAGCGCGACCGGGCCGTCGCGCTGTGGGTCGCGCTCGAGGAGGAGCACTACCACCGGTACCTCGCGGGCGAGCTCGACTACCAGGGGCAGCGGCGCGCGCGCGTGCGCGGCTTCCTGGCCGCGTGGGGATCCGGTCCCGGCGCGGCGCTCGACGGCGACGACGCCGCGACGGACGCGTGGTTCGGCGGATACCTCGCCGGGTACGAGGCGTCGTGGCGCACGCTGCCCGGCGCCGTGGCCGCGCTCGACGAGATCGGACGGCGGCACCCGGGCGTGCGGTTCGGCGTCGTGACCAACGGCGAGCGCAGCCAGCAGGAGCCGAAGATCGCCGCCGCCGGCCTCACCGCGCGACTGGACCCCGTGGTCTGCTCGGGCGACCTCGGCTTCACGAAGCCCGACCCGCGGATCTTCCTGCTCGCCTGCCGGGAGGCGGGCGCGGATCCGGCCGACGCCGTGATGGTCGGCGACCGGCTGCGCACCGACGCGCTCGGCGCCGCCGACGCGGGGCTCGGCGGCATCTGGTTCGACCAGGACGCGGGCACCCGGGATCCGGCGCGCGACCCGGCCGGGGACCCCGAGCGCGGCTGGCCCGACGTGCCCGCCGAGGACCGGGAGCGGGCCGTGCGCGCGGGCGTCGTGCGGATCACCGGGCTCGACCAGCTGGCCGACGCCGTGGACGCGCTGCGCGTGGCCTGACCGGAGGCCCGGCATCCGCTCCGCGTAGCCCGGCGTCACGCGGCGCCGGCGCTCCCAGCCGCGTGGGCTAATCTCGACGCATACACGTGCTCCGGGGTCGGTGGAAATCCGAGCCGGCGGTGACAGTCCGCGAACGGACGATGCGCGACCGGGTCCCCGGGAGCCTCGTCCGCCGATCCGGTGGGAATCCGGGACCGACGGTTAAAGTCCGGATGGGAGGCGCACGCGGCGCCAGCGAGCCTGCCGGCGTCGAGGTCTCGTCGACCGCGCCCGGAGTCCGTCCACGGACGAGGACACCATGCACGACGACCCGACGGCACCGCTCACGCACGCGCCGGCACGCGACGCCTCCGTGCTCGAGCGCGCGATGCGCCGCGGCCTCGAGCTCGCCGCAGGGGGTCCCGCATGGGGCCCGAACCCGCGCGTCGGCTGCGTGATCCTCGACGCCGCCGGCCGCGTCATCGCCGAGGGCCGCCACCGCGGCGCCGGCTCC
>NZ_QWGT01000035.1 GCF_003576405.1 Clavibacter lycopersici | reverse complement strand
GGCGACGCGGGATCGCGCGCAGAGGGTCCACCGCCGCGTCGCGCGACGGGCCGCAGGCGTCGGCGGCCGGCCGCGGCCCGCTGAGACGACGCGCAGTCCTGCACGGCCGCATGCAGGGGCAGAGCACGCCGCTCCTCGCCTCCTCTGCGCGCACGCCGAAGGGCCCGGTCCATGCGGACCGGGCCCTCAGCCGTGCGTGGTGCGGGTGCTAGTCGAGCTTGCCGTACACCTGCTCGGAGAAGGTGCGGGTGTTGCCCTCGCCGTACTTGTACACGGAGACGTAGGCCTCGGTCGGGTCGCCGTTCTCGTCGAAGGAGATCGGGCCGGAGATGCCGTCGTAGTCGATGTCCGTGCCGGCCTCGATGAGCTTCGCGCAGTCGGCGAAGGACTCGCACTTCTCGCCGCCCTCGGAGACGGACTGCAGGTTGTCCTTCAGCGTCGCGCCGTCGGTCGCCTTGCCCTGGAGCGCGGCGAGCGCGAGGAGCACGGTGCCGTCGTACGACTCGGCGGAGTAGCTGAACACCGTGAGGGCGGGCTCGCCCTCGGCCTTCACCATGTCCTGCAGGCGGGTCTGGAAGTCCTCCTTGGCCTCGACGCCGGGGTTCGTGAACTGCGCCCCCGCGATGTCGACGTTGGTGTCCTCCTCAGTGATGACGCCGTAGTTGCCGTCCGTGCCGTAGAAGTTGTTGAAGTCGAAGCCCTTCGACGCCAGCTGGTCGGCGATGGTCTTGATCTCGTCGAACGAGATGACGACGAGCGCGTCCGGGTTCGGGGCGAGCACCGAGGTGATCGCGCTGTTGAAGTCCGTCGCGGACGGCTCGAAGACGCTCTCGGCCGCGATGGTGGCGCCGCCGGCCTCGAGCGTCTTCTTGATGTTCTCCTCGAGGCCGGTGCCGTACGCGTCGTTCATGTAGAGGATCGAGACGTTGGTCTTGCCGTCCTGCAGGATCTTGTTGCCGAGGATGCGCCCCTGGAGCACGTCCGAGGGGGCGGTGCGCCAGTAGTAGCCGTCGTCCGCGTAGGTCGTGAAGTCCGGCGAGGTGTTCGCCGGCGAGAGCTGCACGACGCCGGCCTGGGTGACCTGGTCGATGAAGGTCTTCGAGACGCCCGAGGACGCGGCGCCGATGATGGCGGTGTTGCCGTCCGCGATGAGCGAGGTAGCCGACTGGCTGGCGATGTCGGTCGTGGTGTCGCCCGAGTCCTTGGCCGTGTTGGTCACCGTGATGCCGGCCCCGGCGTCGTTGATGTCCTTCACGGCGAGGTCGACGCCCGCGAACTCGGGCGGGCCGAGGACCGCGAGGGACCCCGTCTGCGGGAGGATCGTGCCGATCTTGAGGTCCAGGCCGCCGTCGGCCGTGGTGCCTCCCGTGCCACCGCCGCCGCCGGAGCAGCCGGCGAGGACGAGGGCGCCGGCCACCGCGATGGTGACGGCGCTGAGGGCGGTGCGGGCGGATCGTGAGCGGGAGGCCGAAGCCCTGCCGAATGCGCTCATGGTGCTCCTTATGGATGTGTGTGGTGATGCTCGGGAATGTGGTGCATGAGGCACGCGAATGCGCGCCTCGCCTGGTGCGACCCTATGGCGCGGATGAGACGGACACAATGCATCGGCATTTCCGTCGTGTAACGCGACCCGATCGTTACCTTTCGCGAAATGCGCGACGGGATCCGAATCAGATGCCCTCGACGACCGCCGGATCCCTCCGCCGGGGCACCGCGACGGGCAGGGATCGGCGGGATGCGCGGATCATGTCGATCGTGAGCAGCACGAGCGCCGCCCAGACGATCGCGAATCCGGCCCACCGTTCCGGCGGCATGGCCTCGTGCATCACGAAGACGCCGAACGCGAATTGCAGCAGCGGCGCGAGGTACTGCGTGAGACCGATCACGGAGAGGGGCAGGCGCCCGGCGGCGAATCCGAAGAGGAGGAGCGGGCCCGCGGTGACGACGCCGGTGCTGACGAGCAGGAGCGTGTGCCCGAGCGACACCGTGCCGACGGTGAGCCCGGCGCCGGCTCCCGTGATCACGAGCATCGTCGTGGCGGCCGGCACCAGCCACGCGGTCTCGAGCGCGAGGCCGGAGAGCGCGTCCGCGCCGCCGCTCACGCGCTTCTTCACCAGCCCGTAGAGCCCGAACGACCCGGCCAGCGCGAGCGACACCCACGGCAGCTGCCCGTAGCCGACGGCGATGACGGCCACCGCGACAGCCGACAGGCCCACGGCGGTCCACTGCAGCGGGCGCAGGCGCTCGCGCAGGAGGATCACGCCGAGCAGGACCGTGACGATCGGGTTGATGAAGTAGCCGAGCGCGGTCTCGACGACGTGGCCGGAGAGCGTGCCGTAGACGTAGACCGTCCAGTTGACGAGGATCAGGTGGCCCGCGAGGCCGAGGCCGAGGAGGATGCGCGGCCGGCGCACGATGGCGACCACGCGCCCCCAGCGCCGGGCGGCCGTGATGACGGCGGCGCAGACGACGAGCGAGAAGAGGATCCGCCAGCCGACGATCTCGAACGCCCCGGCCGGCACGAGCAGCAGGAAGAAGACGGGGAGGACGCCCCACAGGCCGTAGGCGCCGACGGCGGCGACCAGACCGGTGCGGGTCGAGGGATCCGGGGTGGGGCGCGTCACCTCCCGAGGCTAGCGCCGTGGACGCGCGAGAGCCCGGCCGAACGTGTCGGCCGGGCTCCCGGGTGGTGCGGTGGTGCGGTGTCGCTGATGCGGAGCGTCAGCGCTCGATGACGGCGAGCACGTCGCGCGCGGAGAGGACGAGGAGGTCCTGGCCGTCGTACTTGACCTCGGTTCCGCCGTACTTGGAGTAGATGACCTTGTCGCCCACGGCGACGTCGAGCGGGACGCGGTTGCCGTTGTCGTCGATGCGGCCGGGGCCCACGGCCACGACCTCGCCCTCCTGGGGCTTCTCCTTGGCGGTGTCGGGGATGACCAGACCAGACGCGGTGGTCTGCTCGGCTTCGACCTGCTGGATGACGATGCGATCCTCGAGCGGCTTGATGGAGACCGACACGGTTGACCTCTTCCTTCGTGACTAAGGGACAAGACTGATTGGCAATCTCCCGGGGAGAGTGCCAGGTGAGATTCTACGGGCCGCGCTTGCACTCGCGCAACGCGAGTGCCAATCCGTGGGGATGCGCCCGGGTACGGTGGGCGGATGGATCAGACCGACCTCCGCGAGGTGCTCTCGCTCGAGGGGCTCCGCCTGCTCGACTCCCTCCCGGCGCCCGCGCCGGGCGACGACATGGTGCGGCTGGTGAGCGCGCTGCGCGGCGAGGGCCACTCCCCCGCGCTCGTGAGCGCCGTCCTCACGCAGTCGCGGCTGCGCGCGAAGGCCAGGGGGAAGTTCGGCGACTTCGCGGAGCGCATGCTCTTCACCGAGGCCGGGCTCGAGCAGGCGACCCGGCTCGCCGTCGCCGCGCAGCACGCGGGACGGTTCCAGCAGGCGGGCGTCGCGCACGTGGCCGACCTCGGCTGCGGGATCGGCGGGGACGCGATGGCGATGGCGGCCATCGGGATCCGCGTCACGGCCGTCGAGCGCGACGAGGTGACCGCCGCGGTGGCCGGTTGGAACCTCGCGCCGTTCCCCGAGGCGGAGGTCGAGCAGGGCACGGCCGAGGCGTTCGACGCCGGACGCGTGGACGGCGTGTACCTCGACCCCGCGCGGCGCACGGACGGGCACTCCTCGACGAGGCGCATCTCGGATCCGGACGCGTACTCCCCCACGCTCTCCGCCGCGTTCGACCTCGCGGCCGGACGCGCTGCGGGCATCAAGCTCGGGCCGGGCCTCGATCGCGACCTCATCCCCGCGGATGCGGAGGCGCAGTGGGTCTCGGTCGACGGGCAGGCCGTGGAGATGGGGCTGTGGTTCGGGGCGACCCGGCGCGACGGCGTGCGGCGGGCGGCGCTCGTGATCGGCGGGGGGTCGCAGGCGGAGCTCACGTCGGAGGCCGACAGCGAGGACGCGGAGCTCGGCGAGCTGGGCGCGCACCTGTACGAGCCGGACGGCGCCGTGATCCGCGCCCGCCTCATCGGCGACCTCGCGCGCTCGCTCGACGGGCGGATGGTCGGCGAGGGGATCGCGTGGATCACCGCGGACCGCGAGCAGGCGACGCCGTTCGCGCGCGGCTTCCGCGTGCGCGAGGTGCTGCCGCTCGACGAGCAGCGGCTGAAGCGCGAGCTGCGGGCGCGCGGGATCGGGACGCTGGAGATCAAGAAGCGGGGGGTCGACGTGGATCCGGCCAGGCTGCGGACGCGGCTGCAGCTGAAGGGCGACGGGGCCGCGACGCTCATCGCGACGCGCGTGGGCGGGCGACGGGTCGCGATCCTCGCGGACCGGCACGGGGTCGACGCGGGCTGACGCGGGCGCGCACCCCGGACACGACGACGCGGCCGCCCCCGAGGGGACGGCCGCGTCGTGTCGTGCGGGTCGTGCGCTACGGCGCCGTCGGGATCGGGGTGCCGTTGATCTCGCCGGTCTGGATCGCGGTGTTCACGAACACGACGAGGAACAGGACCACGACGAGGCTGACGAGCACGCCGACGATGCCGGTGATGATGCCCGTGAGCCAGAAGCCCTTGGTCCCGGGGTTGCGCTTGCGGGCCATGACACCCGTGATGATCGCCGCGATGCCCACGAAGAACGTGAGGAACCACAGCGGCAGGGACAGCACGACGGACACGATGCCGAGCACCATCGACGTGATGGCGAGGCCCTTCTTGGGCGCACCGCCCTGGCCGGGCTGGTAGGGCGCCGCGTAGGGCGAGTCGGAGCCGGCGGCGGGAGCGGCCGGGTAGGCGGGCTGGCTCGGCGCGGGCGGGAAGCCGTCGTTGGAGCGGTCCGGGTTCTGCGGATCGGTCATTGTCGTTCCTTTCGTCCCTGGGAACATACCGTGATGCGCGTCCCCGGATTCTCCCGTTAAGGAATTAGCCGCGAATGGACCCCGCAATGGGGGCGTCCAGGTCAGCCGACCTGGACGACGGTGACGGGCAGCGTCGAGTCGGCGCCGAACGCGAGCCCGGACGGCGCGCGGCCCGACTCGATGAGGCGGGCGCCGAGCGCCGCGATCATGGCGCCGTTGTCGGTGCAGAGCGACAGGGGCGGGATCCGCAGCTCGATGCCCGCGGCCCGGCACCGCTCCGCCGCGAGCTCGCGCACGCGCGCGTTCGCGACGACGCCGCCGCCGAGCAGCAGGCGCGGGATCCCGTGGTCGACGCACGCGGCGACGGCCTTCGTGAGCAGCACGTCGACGACGGCCTCGCGGAAGCTCGCGGCGACGTCCGCGACGGGGACGGGCTCGCCCGCGTCCTGGCGCTTCTCGACCCAGCGGGCGACCGCGGTCTTGAGCCCGGAGAAGGAGAAGTCGTAGCGGTGGCGCTCCATGTCCTTGGGGAGGCTGAGGCCGCGGGGGAAGCGGATCGCCTTCGGGTCGCCGTCGGATGCGACGCGGTCGATGTGCGGGCCGCCGGGGTAGGGCAGGCCGAGCACGCGGGCGACCTTGTCGAAGGCCTCGCCCGCGGCGTCGTCGATGGTCTCGCCGAGGAGCTCGACGTCGTCGACCAGGTCGCGCACGAGGAGCAGGGACGTGTGGCCGCCGGAGACGAGGAGCGCGATGCTCGGGGTCTCGAGCGGGACGCCGGGGCCGCCGTCGGTGCTGAGGAGGTCGGCGCCCACATGTCCGACGAGGTGGTTGACGCCGTGCAGCGGGATGTCGAGGGCCACGGCGAGCGCCTTCGCGGCGCCGACCCCGACCATGAGCGCGCCGGAGAGGCCAGGACCCGCGGTGACGGCGATCGCGTCGAGGTCGCGGAGGGCGACGCCGGCCTCGGCGAGCGCGGCGTCGATCGCGGGGGTCAGCGCCTCGAGGTGTGCGCGCGCGGCGACCTCGGGGACCACGCCGCCGTAGCGCGCGTGCTCCTCCATGGAGCTGGAGATCACGTTGGCGAGGAGGGTCTGGCCGCGGACGATGCCGATGCCCGTCTCGTCGCACGAGGTCTCGATGCCGAGGACCAGGGGTCCGGCGTCGCCCGCACCGCTCTCGTCGGCCTGCGCCTCCGGGGCCGGGGCTGCGGATGCGGCGGGCTCGGCGGGTGCGTCGCGCGGCTCGGCGACCGCGGGCGGAGTCGCGGTGAGGGCGACGCGCATCACCACGGCGTCGACGTCGTCCGGCTGGTAGTAGTGCGGACGGACGGCGATGGGCTCGAACCCGAGCGAGGCGTACAGGGACTGCGCGACCGGGTTGTCGGCGCGCACCTCGAGCAGCACCTCGCGGGCGCCGCGGGAGTGCGCCTCGGCGACGAGCCGGGTGAGGAGCGCGCGGCCGATGCCCCGGCCCCGGTTGCCGTCCGCGACGGCGATGGTCTGGACGTCGGCCGCGTGCGCGCCGCGGGGGCAGGAGAGGCCGGCGTAGCCGAGGATCGCGCCGTCGGCGTCGTCGACGGCCACGACGTACCAGCCGTGGCGGGCGGTCAGCTCGCCGCGCATCGCGTCGGGCGACCAGGCGTCGGAGACGAACGTGGTGGTCTCGAGGTGCATGAGCGCCGGGAGGTCCGCGACCTCCGCGGGGCGGAACAGGACGCTCACGAGGTGACCCGCTTCGGCCCGGCCGAGAGCGTGACGTCGGGCGAGCGGAGGTAGAGCGCCTCGTCGGCCGCGAACGGCAGGTCGAGCTCGTCCATGCGCCGGGCGACCTGCGCGAGCGAGGCCGCGCGCACGGCGGAGGCGTCGACGCGGTGGTCGGCGGCGGGGACGTCGTCCGGCTTGCTGAGGCCGGGGCCCGCGGTGCGCTCGGCGACGCCGCCGGGCGCGGGCTCGCGGTAGACGGACCAGTACAGCTCGCGGCGGCGGGCGTCGGTGACGACCACGAGGGATCCGGTGCCGCCCGACGCGTAGTGGTCGTGGGCGACGGCGTCGTGGCTGACCACGGGGATCACGCGCACGTCGAGCCCCGTCGCGAGCACGCGGGCAGCGGCGATGCCGACGCGGAGGCCGGTGAACGGGCCGGGGCCCATGCCCGCGACGACCGCGCGCACGTCGCAGCGGTCGACGCCGGATGCGGTGAGGCACTCCTCGAGCAGCGTGCCGATGACCTCGGCGTGCCGCATGGTGTCGGCCTCCTGGCGCTCGGCGAGCACGCGGCCGTCCGGGTCGATGACGGCGACGCCCGTGCCGGCGGAGGTGTCGATCGCGAGGAGCACTGGACGAGTCTAGGCGCGGGAGCGCGCGCGGAGCCGTCGGATGCGGACGGTGCGGGGCTCCTCGGGGGCGGCGTCCGGGTCCGCGTCGGCGTCGTCGGCCGGGTCGCCGGACTCGGGATCCGCGTCGCCCGCGCCCGTGGGCCGCGCGATCCGCAGATCCCACCACTCCTCGGCGACGCCGTCGAGCTTGCCCTCGCCCCACTCGACGACCACGACCGAGCGCGCGAAGTCGATGTCGAGGTCGTCGAGCTCGCGGGCGTCGGCCAGGCGGTAGGCGTCCACGTGCACGAGCGGCGGCCCGTCGACGAGGCTCGGGTGCGTGCGCGCGAGCACGAAGGTGGGGCTCGTGACGGGGCCGCGGACGCCGAGGCCCGCGCCGAGTCCGCGGGTGAACGTCGTCTTGCCCGCGCCCAGTGGCCCGGACAGCACCAGGAGGTCGCCCGCTCCCAGCTCGCGCGCGACGGCGCGGCCGAGCTCCTCCATGTCGTCCGTGGTCGCGACGGGGACGACCTCGTCCGAGAGGACCTCGTCGCCAGGCGCCTCGGCCGCGTCGGCGAGCTCGTGCAGGTGCACCCGGTCGACGCGCGGCCCCACGCGGGTCACGATCTCGTCGCCGATGGTCTCGGCCCAGCCGGCCCACTCCTCCGCGGTGGGCTCGCCGCGGTCGCCGGGCCCGAGGACCACCGCGGTGTCGCCGACCTCGACGGGCAGGTCGCCCACGTCGAGCACGAGCTGGTCCATCGCGATGCGGCCGGCGACCGGGAAGCGGCGGCCGTTCAGCAGCACGGAGGCGTGCGGCGCGGCGATGCGGGGGATCCCGTCGGCGTATCCCAGCGGCACGAGCGCGAGCGTCGACGGCCCCGTCGTCCGGTGGTCGAGCCCGTAGGACACGCCCTGGCCGGCCGCGACGCGCTTGACGGAGACGACGTCGGCCTCGAGCGTCATCGCCGGGATGAGCCCGAGGTCGCGGCCGGTCCGGTCGTCGAACGGCGAGATGCCGTAGACGGCGATGCCGAAGCGCACCATGTCGAAGCGGGCGGCGGGCAGGCGGATCCCCGCCGAGCTCGCGGCGAGGTGCTTCTCGACCGGACGCGCGCCCAGCTCCTCGGCCACGCGCAGGGCCTCGTGGAAGCGGGCGAGCGCGGCTTCGTCGTCCTCGGGCGAGGCGTCGGCGAGGTGCGACCAGAGCGCGTGCAGGGTCAGCTCGCCCGCGGCGTCGGCGGCGACCGCCGCGCGCACGAGGTCGGGCCACGCTTCCGGGGTGGCGCCGTTGCGGCTGAGGCCCGTGTCGGCCTTGAGGTGCACGCGGGCGCGGATCCCCGTGGCGCGCCCCGCGGCGGTGATGCGCTCCAGCTCCCACAGCGCCGAGACGCCGAGGTCGATGCCCTCCTCCACGGCGATCCGGAAGTCGGTGTCGACGCCGTGAAGCCACGCGAGCAGGCGCGCGGTGATGCCGGCGCGGCGGAGCTCGACGGCGGATGCCACGTCGAGGACCGCGAGGCTCTCGGCGCCGGCCTCGAGGGCCGCGCGCGCCACCTGCAGGGCGCCGTGGCCGTAGGCGTCGGCCTTCACGGCGACCATGGTGCGCGCGGGGGCGGCGAGCGCGGCGAGGGTGCGGACGTTGTGGCGGATCGCGTCCAGGTCGATGACTGCGCGACGGCCGGGCGCGACGGGACCGGCGGGCGCAGGGGCGGTGTCGCTCATGCGGGGTACCTCCGGGTCACGCGGCCGGCGACGCGCGCGACGATCTCGTAGCCGATGGTGCCGGTCGCCTCGGCCCACTCCTCCACCGAGGGCGCGCCGGCCGCGGGATCCCCGAACAGCACCGCGTCGTCGCCCACCGCCACGGGCGTGCCGTCGACGACGCCGTCGCCCACGTCGACCACGAACTGGTCCATGGCGATCCGGCCGCTCACCCGGAAGCGCGCGCCGTGGATCGCGACGGGCGCGCGGTTGCTCGCGAGCCGCGGTACGCCGTCGGCGAACCCGAGCGAGACGAGTGCCAGGGTGGTGGCGCGCGTGGTGCGGTACGTGTAGCCGTAGGAGACGCCCGTGTCGGCGGGCACGCGCTTGACCGCGACGACGCTGCCGACGAGGGTCATGGCGGGCACGAGGCCGAGGTCGGCGGAGGTGACGCCGTCGAGCGGCGAGATGCCGTAGATCCCGATGCCGAGGCGCACCATGTCGAGGCGGGCGTCCGGCACGCGCAGGGCGCCCGCGGTCGCGGCCAGGTGGCGGATCCCGGGCTCGAGCCCCGCGGCACGCACCACGTCGACCGCGTCGTGGAACGCGCGGACCTGCGCCAGGTCCTCCTCCTCCCCCGCGTTGGCGAGGTGGCTGAAGACGCCGCCGAGGCGGATCGCACCCTCGCCGACGAGCGCGGCGACCTCGGCCACGACACCCGGCCACTCCGCGGGCGTCACCCCGTTGCGGCCGAGGCCGGTGTCGATCTTGAGGTGCACGTCGGCCGGGCGGCCGAGGCGCCGGGCGGCGTCCGCGACCTCGTGCACCTGGCGCAGGCTGTTGAGCCCGAGGTCGATGCCGGCCTCGATCGCGGTCGCGAAGTCGGCGCCGGGCGCGTGCATCCAGGTGAGGATCGGCGCGTCGATGCCGGCCGCCCGCAGCGCGAGCGCCTCGCGGATGTCGACCACGCCCAGCCGGTCGGCCCCACCCGCGAGCGCGGCGCGCGCCGACGCGACCGCACCGTGCCCGTAGCCGTCGGCCTTGACCACGGCCATCACGAGCGGCGCGCCCGTGGCCGCGCGCAGCGTGCGGACGTTCGCCGCGATCGCGCCGGTGTCGATCCGCGCCTCCCGTCGGAGGGCGGCCGGGACCTGCAGGGTCGCCTCGTCGGTCATGCGCCCTCCTCCCCCTCGGTCACGACGAACGCGGTCGCGAGGCCGGCGTCGTGGCTCATGCTCAGGTGGATCCGCGTCACGCCCCGTGCGGCAGCGACCCGCGCGACCGCCCCGCCGACCCGGAACGACGGGTCGCCGTGGTCGTCGCGCACGACCTCCATGTCCTGCCAGCTGATCCCCCCGGGGCCGCCCAGCGCCTTGATGAGCGCCTCCTTCGCCGCGAACCGCGCCGCGAGCGAGCGCGGCGGCAGGGACCGCTCGGCGGGCGCGAACAGGCGCGGCACGAGGCCCGGAGTGCGCTCGGCGCTCCGGGCGAAACGCGCCACGTCGACCACGTCGACGCCGATGCCCCTGATCACGCCGCCGGGATCACTCGACGGTGACGGACTTCGCGAGGTTCCGCGGCTGGTCGACGTCGAGGCCCTTGGCCGCGGCGAGCTCCATCGCGAAGATCTGCAGCGGGGTGACGGCCAGGAGCGGCTCGAACAGCGGCGCGGCGAGCGGGATCGGGATGACCTCGTCGGCGTGCGGCAGCACGAACGCGTCGCCCTGCTCGGCGATCGCGATGACGCGGGCGCCGCGCGCGCGGATCTCCTCGATGTTGGAGATGACCTTCTTGTGCAGCGCGAGCTGGTGGACGGGGCTCGGCACGATGACGAAGACGGGCTGCCCCGGCTCGATGAGCGCGATGGGCCCGTGCTTGAGCTCGCCCGCCGCGAAGCCCTCGGCGTGGATGTAGGCCAGCTCCTTGAGCTTCAGCGCGCCCTCGAGCGCCACCGGGAAGCCCACGTTGCGACCGAGGAAGAGCACGGCGCGCGTGTCGGCCATCCACTTCGCGAGCTGGGTGATCTTCTCGCCCTGCGCGACGACGGTCGCGAGCTTCTCCGGCACGGCGAGCAGCTCCTCCGTGTTGGCCACGATCTCGTCGGCCGACAGCGTGCCGCGGATGCGCGCGAGGTGCAGCCCGAAGAGGTACAGCGCCGCCACCTGCGCGACGAACGCCTTGGTGGACGCGACCGCGACCTCGGGGCCCGCGTGCGTGTAGACGACGGCCTCCGACTCGCGCGGGATGGTGGCGCCCTGGGTGTTGCAGATGGAGAGGACGCGGGCGCCGGCCTCGCGGGCGAAGCGCACGGCGAGCAGGGTGTCCATGGTCTCGCCGGACTGGCTGATGGAGATCACGAGCGTCGTCGCGTCGAGCACCGGGTCGCGGTAGCGGAACTCGTGCGCGAGCTCGACCTCCACGGGCACGCGCGCCCACTTCTCGATGGCGTACTTGCCGAGGATGCCGGAGTACGCGGCGGTGCCGCAGGCGACGATGACGATGCGCTGGATGTCCGCGAGGTCGACCTCGCCGATCGCGTCGAGGTCGGGCAGGACGACGACGCCGTCGACGATGCGGCCGCGCAGGGTGTTCGCGACGGCGTCCGGGCCCTCGCTGATCTCCTTCGCCATGAAGCTGGACCAGCCGCCCTTCTCGGATGCGGAGGCGTCCCAGGCGATCTCGAACTCGTGCGTCTCCACGGGCGCGCCGTGGAAGTCGGTGACGGTGACGGAGTCGGGGCGGATGGCCACCATCTGGTCCTGCCCGATGGCGACCGCGCGGCGCGTGAACTCCACGAACGCGGCGACGTCGGATCCGAGGAAGTTCTCCCCGTCCCCCAGCCCGATGACGAGCGGCGAGTTGCGGCGGGCGCCGACCACGAGGCCGGGCTGGTCGCGGTGCACGGCGAGGAGCGTGAACGCGCCCTCGAGGCGGCTCACGGTGTTGCGGAACGCCTGCTCGAGGTCCTGCGTGATGCCGTACTCCCGGCCGAGCAGCTGCGCGGCGACCTCGGTGTCCGTGTCGCTGTGGAACGTGTAGCCGTCCTGGAGGAGGTCGTCCTTGAGCTCGGCGAAGTTCTCGATGATCCCGTTGTGGATGAGGGCGAGCTTCCCGTCGTCGCCCATGTGCGGGTGCGCGTTGCGGTCGGTGGGGCCGCCGTGCGTGGCCCAGCGGGTGTGGCCGATGCCGGTGGATCCGTTCGGCAGCGGCGACGCCTCGAGGTCCTCCAGCAGGCGGTCGAGCTTGCCGGCGCGCTTGCGGACGCCGAGCGTGCCGTCGGCGTCGAGGACGGCGACGCCCGCGGAGTCGTATCCGCGGTACTCCAGCCGCCGCAGCCCCGCGAGGAGCACCTCGAGGCTCTTGGACTCACCGACGTATCCCACGATTCCGCACATGAGGCACGAGCTTACCTTCGCCTCCTCCGCTTCCCCTCGGCCGCGCGCGGGCCGGGCGCGCCCCGGCCGTCGGCCCGCGCCGCCGTAGGATGAGGGGCCATGCCAGACACCGCGACGGGACACCCGACGAGCCACGGCAGCGTCTCCCCGTTCGTGGAGATCGCCCGCGCCGACTGGGCGGCCCTCGCGCCCGCGACGCACCTGCCGCTCCGGGAGACCGAGCTGGTGCAGCTGCGCGGCATCGGCGACCGCCTCGACATGCACGAGGTCGAGGACGTCTACCTGCCCCTCAGCCGGCTGCTCAACCTCTACGTCACGGGCACGAAGAAGCTGCACAGGGACACGAGCGCGTTCCTCGGCGAGCGCGCCAAGAGCACGCCGTTCATCATCGGCGTCGCCGGATCCGTGGCCGTCGGCAAGTCCACCGTCGCCCGCCTCCTCCGCGAGATGCTGGCGCGCTGGGACGACACCCCGCGCGTCGAGCTCGTGACCACGGACGGCTTCCTGCATCCGAACGCCGAGCTCGAGCGCCGCGGCCTCATGGAGCGGAAGGGCTTCCCCGAGTCGTACGACCGGCGGGCGCTGCTGCGGTTCGTGACGCAGGTCAAGAGCGGCGTCCCCGAGGTGCGCGCGCCGTTCTACTCGCACCTCGCCTACGACATCGTGCCGGGCGCCGAGGTCGTCGTACGGCAGCCGGACGTGCTCATCATCGAGGGCCTCAACGTGCTGCAGCCCGCGGCGTCCGGCGCGAAGCTCGCCGTCAGCGACCTCTTCGACTTCTCCATCTACGTCGACGCCCGCACCCACGACATCGCGCAGTGGTACGAGGAGCGCTTCCTCAGCCTCCAGCGCGGGGCGTTCAGCAACCCGCGCTCGTACTTCCACCGGTACGCGGAGCTCAGCCCGGCCGAGGCCGTGGAGCGCGCGCGGCGGATCTGGGCGACCATCAACGAGCCGAACCTGGAGCAGAACATCCGCCCCACCCGCTCGCGCGCGACGCTCGTGCTGCGGAAGGACGCCGACCACTCGGTCGCGAACGTCCTGCTCCGCAAGCTCTGACGCGGATCCGCGCGAGCGGCGGGACGCCGGACCGGCTAGATGGCGAGGCGCTCGGTGACGAGCGCGGCGAGCTCCTGGGCGTGGCGCTCGGCGGTCGCCTGGTCGGCGGCCTCCACCATCACGCGGATCATCGGCTCGGTGCCCGAGGCGCGCATGAGGATCCGGCCCGTGTCGCCGAGCTCGGCCTCGGCACGCGCGACCGCCGCGTTCAGCTCGGCGTCGTCGCCCACGCGCTCGCGGTCGACGCCGCGGACGTTGATCATCACCTGCGGGTAGACGGTCATCACGGAGGCGAGCTCGTGCAGGCTCCTGCCCGTCGCCGCCATCTCGCCCAGCAGCTGGATCCCCGTGAGGACGCCGTCGCCCGTGGTCGCGTGCTCCGCGATGATGAGGTGGCCGGACTGCTCGCCGCCGAGGGAGTAGCCGCCCTCGTTCATGGCCTCGAGCACGTAGCGGTCGCCGACGCGGGTCTGCAGCACGGTGATGTCGTGCTCGGCCATCGCGATGCGGAGCCCGAGGTTGCTCATGACGGTCGCCACGAGCGTGCGGTCCGCCAGCAGGCCGCGGCGGGCCATGGACAGCGCGAGGACGGCCATGATCTGGTCGCCGTCGATGATCGCGCCCGTGTGGTCGACCGCCAGGCAGCGGTCGGCGTCGCCGTCGTGCGCGATGCCCACGTCGGCGCCGTGCGCGAGGACGGCCTCGGCCAGGAGGTCGAGGTGCGTGGACCCGACCCGGTCGTTGATGTTCATGCCGTCGGGGTCGTTGCCGATGACGGTGACGCGCGCGCCCGCGTCGGTGAAGACCTCGGGGCTGATGCCGGCGGCGGCGCCGTGCGCGCAGTCGAGGACCACGTGGATCCCGTCGAGCCGGTGCTGCAGCGTGCCGAGCAGGTGGAGGACGTAGCGGTCCTCGGCGTCCGCGAAGCGGCGGATGCGGCCGACGTCGGCTCCCGTGGGGAGCAGGACGGGCTGGCTCAGCTGCGCCTCTATGCGGTCCTCGAGCTCGTCGGCGAGCTTCCGTCCGCCCGCGGCGAAGAACTTGATCCCGTTGTCGGGAGCGGGGTTGTGCGACGCGGAGATCATGACGCCGAAGTCGGCGTCGAAGTCCGCGATGAGGTACGCCGTGGCCGGCGTCGGGATGACCCCGGCGTCGAACACGTCGACGCCGGAGCTCGCGAGGCCGGCGGCCACGGCCGCCGCGATGAACTCGCCGGACACCCGGGGATCCCGGGCGACGACCGCGACGGGTCGTCGCCCGGAATCCCGGGCGTCCTGGCCGAGCACGTGCGCGGCGGCCTGGGCCAGGCGCAGGGCGAGGTCCGCGGTGATGGTCTCGCCGTTGGCGAGGCCGCGGACGCCGTCCGTGCCGAAGAGCCGGGACATGGCTGCCGGTGTGCCCGAGCGCCTTAGCGCTTCGAGAACTGCGGCGCCTTGCGGGCCTTCTTGAGTCCGGCCTTCTTGCGCTCCTTGACGCGCGCGTCGCGGCTGAGGAAGCCGTTCTTCTTCAGCGTGGCGCGGTTGTTCTCCTCGTCGATCTCGTTGAGGGCGCGGGCGATGCCGAGGCGCAGGGCGCCGGCCTGGCCGGAGGGGCCGCCACCGGAGATGCGCGCGACGACGTCGTAGCTGCCGAGGAGGTCGAGCACCTTGAACGGGTCGTTCACGAGCTGCTGGTGCAGCTTGTTGGGGAAGTAGTCCGCGAACTCACGGCCGTTGACCGTGATGCTGCCGGAGCCGGGGACGAGGCGCACGCGGGCGATGGCCTGCTTGCGTCGTCCGACGGCGCCGCCGGACACGTTGAGGACCGCGCGGGGGGCCTTGGGGGCCTCCTCGTTCGGGGTCTCGGTCGAGAAGCTCTCGGGAGCCACGTCGAGGGAGTCTGAGATCTGAGCCACTGGGTTCGATTCCTTCTGAGGTCTTTGGTCGTCGCTGTCGGCAGCCGGAGCTACTGAGCGACCTGGCCGAGGGTGTACGGGGTGGGCTGCTGAGCAGCGTGGGGGTGCTCGGGGCCCGCGTAGACCTTGAGCTTCTTCAGCTGCGCCGCACCCAGCGAGTTCTTCGGCAGCATGCCGCGGATGGCCTTCTCGACCGCGCGCGTGGGGTGCTTCTCGAGCATCTCGACGTAGGTCATCGAGGAGAGGCCGCCCGGGTAGCCGGAGTGGCGGTAGGCCAGCTTCTTCTCGAGCTTCTGGCCCGTGAGCGCCACCTTGTCGGCGTTGACGATGATCACGAAGTCGCCCATGTCCATGTGCTGGGCGAAGGTGGCCTTGTGCTTGCCGCGCAGGAGCGCGGCGGCGTGGCTGGCGAGACGGCCGAGGACGATGTCCGTGGCGTCGATGACGACCCAGTCGTGCTGGACCTCACTGGCCTTGGGGGAATAGGTGCGCGTCATTGATCTGACTGCCTTCTTTTCGAGGTGAGATGGTCGTGGATCCCGCTCCGTGGGCGTTCTGACGAGAACGCATCCGGTGGAGGGCTCAACCTTGTACGTCGCCGCACGCAGGCGTGCAGACAACCGGTTCAGAGTACGCGATGCAGGGCGATCAGGCAATCCCGGGCGTGTCGGTGAGGCGCCCGAGGTCGCGGAGGGCGGCGTCGGCTGCGTCCCGGACCGGATCCACCTCGTGCGCGCCGCGCCGGGCGCGGGTGATCTCGTTCCGCGCCTGGAGCTCCGCGTCGGGCGGGTAGCCGACGCGCTCGAGCACGAGGCCGCGCGCGGGCATCACGGTGAACTCGCTCGTCCGCTCGCGCAGGTCCAGCAGCTCGCGGAGCCGCGCGACGCCGACGCGGCCGGCAGCCGCGGCGACGCACGCGCCGACGAGCGCGCGCACCATGCTGTGGCAGAAGGCGTCCGCACGCACGACCGCCTCGAGGGCGCCGTCGGCCGCCCGGGTCCACGTCAGCTCCTGCAGGGTGCGGATGGTCGACGCGCCCTCGCGCGGCTTGCAGTACGAGGCGAAGTCGTGGAGGCCCAGGAGGACGCCTGCCGCCTCCTGCAGCACGTCCGCGTCGAGCGCGACCGGGACCTCGACGGTGCGGTGGCGCTGGAGCGGGTCGCGCGGGCCGGATGCGTCCGAGATCCGGTAGCGGTACGCCCGCCAGGTCGCGGAGAAGCGCGCGTCGAACCCGTCGGGCGCGGGGACGCAGGCGAGCACGACGACATCGGACCGCGCGCCGAGCACGCCGTTCATCCGGCGCGCGAGGGCCGCGGCGGCGCGCCCGGCGGT
>NZ_QWGT01000034.1 GCF_003576405.1 Clavibacter lycopersici | reverse complement strand
CGCCCCGCCGTCGTGAGCGCCGGGCTCGCGGACGCGCCCGCCGTCGCCGACTGGATCCTCGCCCTCCAGGCCGCGCTCGGCCGCCGCGCGTACGTGGCCGTCGTGGCCGCGGGCACCGTGGAGGCCGACGGATCCTGGCGCGCCTGCGCCGAGGACCACCTCGCCGCGGGCGCCGTGGTCGACGCGCTGGCCGCCCTGGGGATCGACGCGACGTCGCCCGAGGCCGCCGTCGCGTGCGCCGCGTACCAGCAGCTCCGCCCGGCTGTCGGGCACCTGGTCACCGCCAGCGTCTCCGCCCGCCGGCTCGACGCCGCGGGCCACGACGGGCTCGTCGCCGAGGCGCTCGCGACGGGCCCCGCCGACGTGGTCGTGCACCGCCTCCACCGCGACGCCTGAGCCCGCGGGCGATCCCCGCGGGATCCGGTCGCCGTCCTCCCGGAATGGCCGCCCAGGAGCGCGTGTTCCCCTGTGCACCAGGCGCCGCACCCGTGACGACGCCACGCAACCGGAAGGTCATCACATGAAGGCAACCATCAACGGCGTCACCGTCGCGGAGGCCCCGAAGGACGAGCTCATCGAGATCGAGGGCAACTGGTACTTCCCGCCGCAGAGCGTCGACATGTCGCTCCTCGCCGAGACCGCCACGCCGTACCACTGCCCGTGGAAGGGCGACACGCAGTACTACTCCGTGAAGGACGGCGAGACCGTGCTGCAGGACCGCGCCTGGTCGTACCCGACGCCCATCCCGTCGTCGTTCGACCGCGTGGGCAAGGACTACAGCGGCTACGTCGCGTTCTGGAAGGAGGTCCGCGTCGGCGAGTGACGCGGATCCGCACGCACGGCCCGGGGGCTCAGGCTCCCGGGCCGTCGTCGTCCCCGGCGGCGGGCGCCGCCGCGATGCGCACGGGCGCCACGCGCGCCGGGATCCCCGTCCGCCGCTCCCGCAGCTGCCTGGCGCGGTGGGCGCGCACCTTCGCGCGGTTGCCGCAGCGCCGCATCGAGCACCAGCGCCGGGTGCCCGAACGCGTCGTGTCGAGGTAGAGCACGGTGCAGTCGTCGGCGGAGCAGCGGTGGATCCGCTCGGACCCGGCCCCGAAGACCACCACCGCGTCGCGCGCCGCCGACGCGAGCGCCTGCGCGGGCCGGGCGAGGGCGCGGCCCGCCTGGCGGGATCCGCCGCCGAGCGCGGGCGGGAGGTCGGGGGTCGCCGCGTACAGGTTCAGCACGTCGACGTCGCGCGGCACCGGTTCCGCGCCGTCCGCGATGGCCGCCGCGATGTCCCCGATGGCCTGCCGGAGCGTGCGGGCGTCCGCGAGGTCGCGCTCGCCCGGCTCGGACACGGGCGCCAGGTGCTCGCTCAACCACGCGCCGAGCGCGGCCGCGTCGGGCAGCGTCTCGCGCGGCTCCGGATCCCCGAGCGCGCCCGTGTAGGCGAGGTCGAGGCTCACGGCGCCCGTGTCGAGGAACCAGCGGAGCCCGTCGGGGTCGGTGATCCACTGGCCCGTCGGCCGCTCGGATCCCGGCGCCCGGCTCACGCGGCGCCCTCGCGGCGGCCGGGGGCGCGACCGGCCGCGGCGGCGCCCGACGGCACATCGCGCTTCGTCCACGCGATGAGGTGCGCGGCGTCGAACCGCTTCGAGCAGAGCCCGCACGCGAGCGGGCGGGTGGGCTTCCGGTAGCGGAAGTGCGCGTGGCCGGCCGGGCACGCGCCCACCCAGGGCGCGAGCTCCTCCGCGACGGCGCCGGAGTGCAGCCGCGAGCCCTCGTAGCCGAGGTCGGCGGCCGTCTTCTTCCACCTCGGTCCGTGCCCGGCGCGGGATCCGGCGAGCGCGTGCGCGACCTCGTGCAGCAGCACCTGGTGGATCTCGTCGTCCTCGAACCGGCCGGCCAGGTGCCGGGAGACGGTGATCCGCTTCTCGCCGTAGTGGCAGGCGCCGGCGCGCGTGCGGGCGTGGTCGAACGCGAAGGTCCACGAGGGATCCAGGTGCAGCGCGATCAGGGCGTCGGCCCAGATCCGCACGCGCGCGAGGTCAGCCACGGCCGAGCGCCGCCGACCGGGACGCGAGCGGGCCCATCACGCGGGCTGGGCGGCGATGCGCTCCTTGGCGACGTCGATCGCGAGCGCCGAGCTCTCCAGCTGGTCGCTCGGCAGGCCCTCGCGTGTGCGCAGCGTGTAGGCGTCCTCGAAGTCGCCGAGCGCGAGGCGGTAGTCGCCGCGGTCGAAGTGCACCTTGCCCCGGTGCTGCAGGGCGAACGCCTCCAGCGCGTGCCACTCGTGCGCGCGGGCCTCGTCGACGCAGCCGCCGAGGTCCTGGAGCGCGATGTCGAGCTTGCCCTGGTACTGCTGCACCTGCGCGCGGCGGATGCGGCACGCGAGCAGCGTCTCCCGGTCGCCCGTGAAGCGCGCCTGGCGGACGGCCGCGTTCGCCATGTCCCACGCCTCGTCGAGGCGGCCGAGCATGCGCAGCAGCGCGACCTTCTCGGTGATGGCGGAGAGGCTCCGGAGGGCCTCCAGCTCGTCCAGGCGCTCGCCGGCCGCCCGCAGGTCCACCTTCTCCCGGAGGGTGTCCCTGTCGTAGCCGATGATGATCGCGGTGCCTGTCACGAGGAAGAGATTATCCCGCCTGGATCGGCATGAGCTCGACCCGGAGCAGCTTGTCGTCGCCCTCGCGCGGCGTGCCGCGGCCGTCGGTGTTGCCGGTGAGCATCCGCAGCGACCCGTCGGGGGCGGCCTGCACGTCCCGGATCCGCCCGAACTCGCGCGTGTAGAACTCGGTCACGCGGTCGTCGGGGATGGGGTCGGTGACCACGGCGCCCGGCCGGATCACCCAGAGGCGCTCGCCGCCGAGGCCCGCCATGAAGATCGTGTCGCCGACGACCGCGATGCCGCTCGGGCTCGCCTCGTCGGTGCCCCACTGCCGCACCGGGTCGATGTACGCGTCGGATGCGGCGTCGTCGCTCGCGCCCTCCACGACCGGCCAGCCGTAGTTACCGCCCGGCTCGATGAGGTTCAGCTCGTCCCAGGTGTCCTGCCCGAACTCCGCCGCCCAGAGGTTCCCCTCGGCGTCCCACGCGATGCCCTGCGGGTTGCGGTGCCCGAGCGAGTAGACGGGCGATCCCGGCGTCGGGTTGTCCTCGGGCCCCTGCCCGTCGGGCGTGAGGCGGAGGATCTTGCCCGCGAGCGAGATCGGGTCCTGCGCCGCGTCGCGGAGGTTCGCGTCGCCCGTGGTCGCGTAGAGCATGCCGTCGGGGCCGAACGCGATCCGGCCGCCGTTGTGCGTGGTGTCGCGGGGGATCCCCGTCACGACGTCCTCGGGCGCGCCGAGCCCGAACGAGCCCGGCTCGCCCGTCACGTCCATGCGGACGATGCGGTTGTCCGTGGAGCTCGTGAAGTACGCGTAGAGCTGCGTGCCGCCGTCGGCCTCGCGCACCGCGATGCCGAGCAGCCCGCCCTCGCCCTGCGGCCCCACGCCCGCGATCGTGCCCGCGACCCGTGTGGTGCCGTCGCCGAGCACCTCGACGATGCGCGACGTGTCGCGCTCGCTCACGAGGAGCGATCCGCCCGGCAGCTCCGCGACGGACCACGGCGAGACGAGGTCGGACGCGAGGGCGGCCGGCGTCCCGGACGGCGCGACGCCCGCCGGGCCGGCGTCCGTGCTGGTGGGGGAGGGGGCGGGCGGCTCGGTGGCGCCCACGTCCACGGGCGACCCGTCGTCGTTGGTGCAGCCCGTGAGCGCGACGAGGGCGGCGAAGCCGAGCGCGGCGATGCGCGCCGGGCGGGTGCGGGAGCGGCGGTTCATGGGGACTCCGGTGGATCGGCGGGCGTCGGCGCCCGGGAGGCGGTCAGGGCCTCGTCTGGAAGATGCTGCGGGCGGGGGACGGGGACGGGACGGCCGTGGCGTCGGTGACGACGGACGCGCCCGCGATGAAGTCGGCGAGCTCGCGGCCCTCGACGACCTTGGCGGGATGCGGGCCGCCCGCGAGCAGGCGCGGCACGAAGTCGAGCGGCAGCGGGGTCGCGGACGCCGCGAACACGACGTTGCCGAAGCGCCGGCCCTTGAGGACCTGCGTCTCGGCGAGCGCGGCCACGTGCGGCAGCACGTCCTGGATCGTCGCCGCCTGCCCGCGCGCGAACGCGAGCCCGTGGCCGTCGGCGACGTTGACCGTCATGATCCCGCCGGGCGCGAGGAACGCGGCGGCCTCCGCGTGGAACTCGCGGCTCGTGATGTGGGCGGGCGTGCGGGCGCCGCTGAAGACGTCCGTCACGACGAGGTCGACGGATCCGCGGAGCCCCTGCGGCAGCCGGCCCAGCACCTCGCGCGCGTCGCCGTAGCGCAGCCGGATGGAGGCCTTCCGCGACCAGGGCAGGTGCTCGCGCACGAGGTCCACGAGGTCCTGCTCGAGCTCGATGACCTGCTGGCGGGATCCGGGCCGGGTCGCCTCGACGTACCGCGGGATGGTGAGGGCGCCGGCGCCGAGGTGCAGCGCGGTGATCGGCTGGCCGGGATCGCCGATGAGGTCGATGACGTGGCCCATGCGCTGCACGTACTCGAAGAACAGCTCGCCCGGGTCGTCCATGTTCACGTGCGACTGGGGCGTGCCGTCGACCACGAGCTGGTACGCGCCCGGCACGAACCGGTCGGGCTCGATGACGGCCCGGTGCCCGCTCAGGGACAGGACGGTCGACGGGTGCTCGGGCATCTCCTCAGCCTAGGCGTCCGCCATGCGGGCGGGCCCGGGCGCCGGGCGTCCCGTCACCAGCCGCGGGCGCGCCAGGCGGCGAGGGATCCGCGCTCCGCGCCGAGCGTCGTCGAGTCGCCGTGGCCGGGGTGCACGTGCGCGTCGTCGGGGAAGCGCGCGAAGATCCGCTCCTCCACGTCGTCCATCAGCTGCCGGAAGCGATCCGCGTCGCCCTGCGTGTTCCCGACCCCGCCCGGGAAGAGCGAGTCGCCCGTGAGGAGGTGCGTGCTGCCGTCGCCCGGCTGGAGCACGAGCGCGACGCTCCCCGGCGTGTGGCCGCGGAGGGCGACGGCCTCGAGCGTGACGCCGCCGAACGTCACCGCGTCGCCGTCCGCGAGGCGCCGGTCGGCGTCGACGGGCAGGTCGGCCGCGTCGGCCTCGCCCACGGCGGACGACGCGTCGGTGGCGTCGAGCACGGCCGCGAGCGCGCCGTGGTGATCCGCGTGCCCGTGGCTGGTGACGACGACGGCGAGGCGGCCCACGGGTTCCGGCTCCGCCACGAGCGCCAGCAGCCGGTCGACGTCGGCCGCCGCGTCGACGAGCAGGCGCTCGCCGGAGTCGAGGTCGGTGAGGAGGTACGCGTCGTTGTCCATCGACCCGACGGAGGCCTTCCGGATCTCCACGTCGCCCGCCACGTGCACGTGCGAGGGGCCGCCGGGGGACACGTGCCAGGGTGCGCTCATGCCGGGAAGGCTACGCGCGCGAGGGGTCCGTCCGAGAGGGCGACCGGACGTTATACACCGAGACACGCCGGGGATGCAAGAACCCGCTGGACATGGCGCGTCGCGACCCGTATGGTGATCCTTTGCGCTCCCACTCCCTTTTGCCTTCATATTGCGGTCGGTCATCGTGTGCGCTCGGGTCCATCCCGAGCCCATCCCGCGAGGTGTGGCGAGCAACTCCATCAGGATCGGCCAGGGTCACGTCCCGGGTCGGTCTCGGCGTATCGACGACATCGGAGCCCGACGGGGCCCACGGAGGTAATTTCCTTGGCTGCTGCGCGCAACGCAACTCCCACTCCCCAGAACGGTCGCGACGCATCGCGGCTCTCGTTCGCGAAGATCACTGACACCCTCACCGTCCCCGACCTCCTCGCCCTGCAGACCGAGAGCTTCGACTGGCTCGTCGGCTCGGACGCGTGGAAGAAGCGCGTCGAGGAGGGCACCGCACAGGGTCGCACCGACCTGGCGCTCAACTCCGGCCTCGAGGAGATCTTCGAGGAGATCTCCCCCATCGAGGACCTGGGCGAGACCATGCAGCTCGGGTTCACGAACCCGTACCTCGAGGAGCAGAAGTACTCCATCGACGAGTGCAAGGAGCGCGGCAAGACCTACTCCGCTCCCCTCTACGTCGAGGCCGAGTTCATGAACCACCTCACGGGTGAGATCAAGACCCAGACGGTCTTCATGGGCGACTTCCCCCTCATGACGGAGAAGGGCACGTTCATCATCAACGGCACCGAGCGTGTCGTCGTGTCCCAGCTCGTCCGCTCGCCCGGCGTGTACTTCGAGCGCCAGCAGGAGAAGACCTCCGACAAGGACATCTACTCCGCCCGAGTCATCCCGTCGCGCGGCGCCTGGCTCGAGTTCGAGATCGACAAGCGCGACCAGGTCGGCGTGCGCATCGACCGCAAGCGCAAGCAGTCGGTCACCGTGTTCCTGAAGGCCCTCGGCCTCACCAGCGAGCAGATCCTCGAGGAGTTCAAGGGCGTCGCGTCCATCGAGCTCACGCTCGAGAAGGACTCCATCCTCACCAAGGAGGAGGCCCTCAAGGACATCTACCGGAAGCTCCGTCCCGGCGAGCAGGTCGCCGCCGAGGCCGCCCGCGCGCTGCTGGACAACTTCTACTTCAACCCGAAGCGCTACGACCTGGCGAAGGTGGGTCGCTACAAGATCAACCGCAAGCTCGGCATCGACAAGCAGCTCACCGACTCGGTGCTCACGGTCGAGGACATCCTCGCGACCATCAAGTACCTCGTCTCGCTGCACGCGAACGAGACGAAGATGAACGGCACGCGCGACGGCAAGCCCGTCGAGCTGCGCCTCGACGTGGACGACATCGACCACTTCGGCAACCGCCGCATCCGCGCGGTCGGCGAGCTCATCCAGAACCAGGTGCGCACCGGCCTCTCCCGCATGGAGCGCGTCGTCCGCGAGCGCATGACCACGCAGGACATCGAGGCCATCACGCCGCAGACCCTGATCAACGTGCGCCCCGTCGTCGCCGCGATCAAGGAGTTCTTCGGCACGAGCCAGCTGTCGCAGTTCATGGACCAGAACAACCCGCTCGCGGGTCTCACCCACAAGCGCCGTCTCTCGGCGCTCGGCCCGGGTGGTCTGTCCCGTGAGCGCGCCGGCGTCGAGGTCCGCGACGTCCACCCGTCGCACTACGGCCGCATGTGCCCCATCGAGACCCCGGAAGGCCCGAACATCGGCCTGATCGGCTCGCTGGCGTCGTTCGCCCGCATCAACTCGTTCGGCTTCATCGAGACCCCGTACCGGCGCGTCGTCGACGGCGTGGTCACGGACACGATCGACTACCTCACGGCCAGCGAGGAGGACGAGTTCCTCGTCGCCCAGGCCAACGCGCCCCTCACGAAGGACTTCCGCTTCGCGGAGGACCGCGTCCTCGTCCGCCCCAAGGGCGGTGAGGTGGAGCTGGTCGCGAAGGAGAACGTCCACTACATGGACGTCTCCCCGCGCCAGATGGTGTCGGTCGCGACCTCGCTCATCCCGTTCCTCGAGCACGACGACGCGAACCGGGCCCTCATGGGCGCGAACATGCAGCGTCAGGCCGTCCCGCTGCTGCGCAGCGAGAGCCCGCTCGTCGGCACCGGCATGGAGGGCTACGCGGCGATCGACGCCGGCGACGTCCTCACCGCCGACGCCTCGGGTGTCGTGCAGGAGGTGTCGGCCGAGGTCGTCACCATCCAGCTCGACGAGGGCGGCACGCAGACCTACTACCTGCGCAAGTTCGACCGCTCCAACCAGGGCACGAGCTACAACCACCGCGTCCTGGTCTCGGCCGGCGACCGCATCGAGGCCGGCGAGGTCATCGCCGACGGCCCCGCCACGGAGAACGGCGAGCTCGCGCTCGGCAAGAACCTGCTCGTCGCGTTCATGCCGTGGGAGGGCCACAACTTCGAGGACGCGATCATCCTGAGCCAGAACCTGGTCAAGGACGACACCCTCTCCTCCATCCACATCGAGGAGTACGAGGTCGACGCGCGCGACACCAAGCTGGGCAAGGAGGAGATCACCCGTGACCTCCCCAACGTCAGCCCGGAGCTGCTCGCCGACCTCGACGAGCGCGGCATCATCCGCATCGGCGCCGAGGTCCGCCCCGGCGACATCCTCGTGGGCAAGGTCACGCCGAAGGGCGAGACCGAGCTCAGCGCCGAGGAGCGCCTGCTGCGCGCGATCTTCAACGAGAAGAGCCGCGAGGTCCGCGACACGTCCCTGAAGGTGCCCCACGGCGAGCAGGGCACGATCATCGGCGTCAAGGTCTTCGACTCGCAGGACGGCGACGACGAGCTCGGCTCCGGCGTCAACCAGCGCGTCGTGGTGTTCATCGCGCAGAAGCGCAAGATCACCGAGGGCGACAAGCTCGCCGGCCGTCACGGCAACAAGGGCGTCATCTCCAAGATCCTGCCGGTCGAGGACATGCCGTTCCTCGCCGACGGGACCCCGGTCGACGTCATCCTCAACCCGCTCGGCATCCCCGGCCGCATGAACTTCGGCCAGGTCCTGGAGACCCACCTCGGGTGGATCGCCAAGCAGGGCTGGGAGGTCGAGGGCAAGCCCAAGTGGGCCGAGCGCCTGCCGGATCACGCGCGCCAGGCCCCGGCCGGCACGAAGGTCGCCACCCCGGTGTTCGACGGAGCGCTCGAGGAGGAGATCGCCGGCCTGCTCGACTCGACGACGGTCACCCGCGACGGCGACCGCCTCATCGGGTCCAGCGGCAAGACGCGCCTGTTCGACGGCCGCTCCGGCGAGCCGTTCCCCGAGCCCGTCTCGGTCGGCTACATGTACATCCTGAAGCTGCACCACCTGGTGGACGACAAGATCCACGCGCGCTCGACGGGTCCCTACTCGATGATCACGCAGCAGCCCCTGGGCGGTAAGGCCCAGTTCGGCGGCCAGCGGTTCGGCGAGATGGAGGTCTGGGCGCTCGAGGCCTACGGCGCCGCGTACGCGCTGCAGGAGCTCCTCACCATCAAGTCGGACGACATCCTCGGCCGCGTGAAGGTGTACGAGGCCATCGTCAAGGGCGAGAACATCCAGGAACCGGGTATCCCCGAGTCCTTCAAGGTCCTGATCAAGGAGATGCAGTCCCTCTGCCTGAACGTCGAGGTCCTCTCGGCCGACGGCCAGGCGGTCAGCCTGCGCGACACGGATGACGAGGTCTTCCGCGCGGCGGAGGAGCTCGGCATCAACATCTCCACCCGCTTCGAGTCGTCCAGCATCGACGACATCTAAGCCCGCTCAAGACTTTCGACTCGAAGCTTTCCAAGGAGAGAAGGAAAATTGCTCGACGTAACAACTTTCGATGAGCTGCGGATCGGCCTGGCCACGGCCGACGACATCCGCCGCTGGTCGCACGGTGAGGTCAAGAAGCCCGAGACCATCAACTACCGCACGCTGAAGCCCGAGAAGGACGGCCTCTTCGGAGAGCAGATCTTCGGACCCAGCCGCGACTGGGAGTGCTCCTGCGGCAAGTACAAGCGGGTGCGCTTCAAGGGCATCGTCTGCGAGCGCTGCGGCGTCGAGGTCACCAAGTCCGCGGTCCGCCGCGAGCGCATGGGCCACATCGAGCTCGCCGCGCCCGTCACGCACATCTGGTACTTCAAGGGCGTCCCGTCGCGCCTCGGCTACCTGCTCGACATGGCGCCGAAGGACCTCGAGAAGGTCATCTACTTCGCCGCCTACATGGTGATCAGCGTGGACGAGGACGCTCGCCACGAGGACATGCCGGGCCTCGAGAACGAGCTCCGGCTCGAGATCAAGACCCTGCAGGACCAGCGCGACAGCCAGATCGCCGAGCGCCTCGGGCGTCTCGAGACCGACCTGGCCGCGCTGGAGGCCGAGGGCGCCAAGAGCGACCAGAAGCGCCGCGCGAAGGACGGCGCCGAGAAGGAGATGGGTCAGACGCGCAAGGCGTTCGACGAGGACATCTCCCGTCTCGAGCGCGTCTGGGAGGAGTTCCGCAGCCTCAAGGTCGGCGAGCTCAAGCCCGAGGACGCCGTCTTCCACGAGCTGCAGGACCGCTTCGGCATCTACTTCGAGGCCCACATGGGCGCCGAGGCGATCCAGAAGCGCCTGGAGGCCTTCGACCTCGAGGCCGAGGGGGAGCTGCTCCGCGAGCAGATCGCCACCGGCAAGGGCCAGAAGAAGATCCGCGCCATCAAGCGCCTGCGCGTCGTCAGCTCCTTCCTCGCGACCGGCAACTCGCCGGCCGCGATGGTGCTGCAGGTCGTCCCGGTCATCCCGCCTGAGCTGCGCCCGATGGTGCAGCTCGACGGCGGCCGCTTCGCCACCAGCGACCTGAACGACCTGTACCGCCGCGTGATCAACCGCAACAACCGCCTCCGTCGTCTGCTGGATCTCGGCGCCCCCGAGATCATCGTCAACAACGAGAAGCGCATGCTGCAGGAGGCCGTCGACGCGCTCTTCGACAACGGCCGCCGCGGTCGTCCCGTCACGGGCACCGGCAACCGCGCGCTCAAGTCCCTCAGCGACATGCTGAAGGGCAAGCAGGGCCGGTTCCGCCAGAACCTGCTCGGCAAGCGCGTGGACTACTCGGGCCGTTCGGTCATCATCGTCGGACCGCAGCTCAAGCTGCACCAGTGCGGTCTGCCCAAGCAGATGGCGCTCGAGCTGTTCAAGCCGTTCGTCATCAAGCGCCTGATCGACCTGAGCCACGCCCAGAACATCAAGGCCGCCAAGCGCATGGTCGAGCGCAGCCGCGGGCAGGTCTGGGACGTGCTCGAGGAGATCATCCGCGAGCGCCCCGTGCTGCTCAACCGCGCGCCCACGCTCCACCGTCTGGGCATCCAGGCGTTCGAGCCCCAGCTCGTGGAGGGCAAGGCGATCCAGCTGCACCCGCTCGTCTGCGCCGCGTTCAACGCGGACTTCGACGGCGACCAGATGGCCGTCCACCTGCCCCTGTCGGTCGAGGCCCAGGCCGAGGCGCGCATCCTGATGCTCGCCTCGAACAACATCCTCAAGCCGTCGGACGGACGCCCGGTCACCCTGCCCACGCAGGACATGATCATCGGCCTGCACCACCTGACCACCCTCAAGGAGGGCGTCGCCGGTGAGGGTCGCGCGTTCAGCTCGGTGGCCGAGGCCATCCTGGCGAAGGACCAGCTCTCGCTGGACCTCAACGCCAAGGTGCGCATCCGCCTGCACGACATCTACTTCGGCGAGGGCGAGGCGCCCGAGGGCGTCGAGCTCGACGAGAAGGGCAAGACCGTCGGCCCCGTGCTGCTCGAGACCACCCTCGGTCGCGCGTTGTTCAACGAGACCCTGCCGGTCGACTACCCCTACATCGAGGCCGTCGCCGACAAGGGCAAGCTCTCCGAGATCGTCAACGACCTCGCCGAGCGGTACCCCAAGGTCGAGGTCGCGGCAGCGCTCGACCGGATCAAGGACGCGGGCTTCTACTGGGCCACGCGCTCCGGCGTCACGGTCGCCCTCTCCGACGTGCTGACCCCGCCCACCAAGGCGGCCATCCTGTCGGGCTACGAGAAGCAGGCCGCCAAGGTCCAGGGCCAGTTCGAGAAGGGACTCACGACGAACGCCGAGCGTCGTCAGGAGCTCATCGAGATCTGGAACAAGGCCACCGCCGAGGTCGCGAAGGCGATGGAGGACAACCTCCCCGCCGACAACAACATCAACCGCATGGTGTCCTCCGGGGCACGAGGCAACTGGATGCAGGTCCGCCAGATCGCCGGCATGCGCGGCCTCGTGTCGAACCCGAAGGGCGAGATCATCCCCCGCCCGATCGTCCACTCGTACCGCGAGGGCCTGACGGTGGCGGAGTACTTCATCTCCACCCACGGCGCTCGCAAGGGACTGGCCGACACCGCGCTGCGCACCGCCGACTCCGGGTACCTCACCCGTCGTCTGGTGGACGTGTCGCAGGACGTCATCATCCGCGAGGACGACTGCGGCACCAGCCGTGGTCTCGACCTGCCGATCGCCACGAAGGCCGCTGACGGCTCGTCCGTCCGCGACTCCAACGTGGAGAACTCGGTGTACGCCCGCTCGCTGGCCGCCGACGCGGTCAACGAGGCCGGGGAGGTCGTCGCCCCCGCGGGCAGCGACGTCGGCGACGTCATGATCGACCACCTGATCGCTGCCGGCGTGCACGAGATCAAGGTGCGCTCGGTCCTGACCTGCGAGTCCGCCGTCGGCGTGTGCGCGGCCTGCTACGGCCGCTCGCTCGCCACGGGCAAGCTCGTCGACATCGGCGAGGCCGTGGGAATCATCGCGGCCCAGTCGATCGGCGAGCCCGGCACGCAGCTCACGATGCGCACCTTCCACACCGGTGGTGTGGCATCGGCGGACGACATCACGCAGGGTCTCCCTCGCGTGCAGGAGCTCTTCGAGGCCCGCACCCCCAAGGGTGCGTCGCCCATCGCGGAGGCCGCCGGTCGCATCACGATCGAGGACACGGATCGCAGCCGCAAGGTGATCCTGACCCCGGACAACGGCGACGAGCCGCACATCTACCCGGTGCTCAAGCGGGCCACCCTCCTCGTCGAGGACGGCCAGCACGTCGAGCTCGGGCAGCAGCTGCACGTCGGCGCCATCGACCCGAAGGAGGTCCTCCGGGTCAAGGGCGTGCGCGAGGTGCAGAAGCACCTCGTGGGCGGTGTCCAGGGCGTCTACCGCTCGCAGGGCGTCCCGATCCACGACAAGCACATCGAGGTCATCGTGCGGCAGATGCTGCGCAAGGTCACGGTCGTCGAGCACGGCGACACGGACCTCCTCCCCGGTGAGCTGGTCGACCGGGCCCGCTACAACGAGGTCAACCGCGCCACGCTGACGGAGGGCAAGAAGACCGCCTCCGCCCGCCAGGAGGTCATGGGCATCACCAAGGCCTCGCTCGCGACCGAGTCGTGGCTGTCGGCCGCGTCCTTCCAGGAGACGACCCGCGTGCTCACGCAGGCCGCCATGGAGGGCAAGTCCGACCCGCTGATGGGCCTCAAGGAGAACGTCATCATCGGCAAGCTGATCCCGGCCGGGACGGGGCTCGCGAAGTACCGCGACGTCACCGTCACCGCGACGGAGGAGGCCAAGGCCGAGCGCTACCCGAACCGCATCTTCACGGATGAGTCGGTGTTCAACGAGTCCGACCTGAGCTTCGTCGACTTCGACAGCTTCAGCTCGGACGACTACACGCCCGGCACCTACAACTAGGCACGCCGGCGCGTGAGCGCACGATGAGAAGGGCCCCGCTCCGGCGGGGCCCTTCCTCGTCCCCGGGGCGTCTCGGCGGCGCCCGCCGGCGCCCGGGGGATCGGGCGCCCTCACGGCGATACAGTGGGCGGGACCCGGCGGCGGCCGACGCGCGGGGATGCGAGGAGGCGTCGTGCGGATGCTGGAGGACGTGGTCCTGGCGTGGCGGGCGCACGCGCTGCGCTACGCGTCCGAGAGCCCGACCGCGTCGGGCAGCGGATCCGGATCCTGCCCCGCCTGCGACGACTCGCCGTTCACCGACCACGAGGCCATCCCGCGGGATGCGCCTCACACGGCGATCCACCCGCTCGTCGCCGCGCTCGAGGTGGCTCGGGCCGAGGCCGCCCGCGACGCCCGGGAGAGCCTGTACCGCGAGACGCGCGGGCCGGTCTACCGGGAGCACCCCTTCGGCATGCCCGCCTTCGTCGACTACGGGGAGCGCGAGGAGGAGATCCAGGAGGTGGTGGACGACGCGATGGCGCGTGAGCTCGCCCCGCTCGCTCCCGTCATCCGGCAGGCCCTCGACCGCTTCGTGAACCTGCGGCTCCTCCAGCTCGAGGGCGAGATCGGGCCGGTGCCCGACGGCCGTGACGGCACGGATCCGGAGCCGCTCTTCTAGCCGCCGGGCACGCCCGTGCGTGCGCCGGCCCCGTCATGCGGCGACATGGGAATACCGACACGGCGATGGCGTTGAGACCATGGCGGTCGGCGCGCCCGGACGGTTCCGGGCTCGGGCGCCGCAGCACCGCGCACACAGCATCCGCACGAGGCGATCCCGCTCCCGGGGATCCGCCATGACCGCAAGGACCCCCATGACGCTCAGCTCCCGCCTCCGTCCCTCCCTCGCCCTCACCGGCGTCCTGGCCGTCGCCGCCCTCGGCCTCGCGGGCTGCGCCTCGGGCGACGCGGGCAGCGGATCCGCGCCCGACGCGTCCGGCACCCCCGCCGCGGCGACGAGCCTCTCCGATGTGCAGGCCGAGGGCGAGCTCGTCATCGGCACCGAGGGCACGTACTCGCCGTTCTCCTTCCACGAGGGATCCGGCTCCGGCGCCCTCACGGGCTACGACGTCGAGGTCGCGACCGCGGTCGCCGGGAAGCTCGGCGTGGAGCCGGTCTTCGAGGAGACGCAGTTCGACGGCATCTTCGCGGGCCTCGAGGCCGGTCGCTGGGACGTCATCGCCAACCAGATCTCCATCACGGACGAGCGCAAGGCGGTCTACGACTTCTCGGAGCCGTACACGGTCTCGCCCGGCGTGATCATCGTCAAGGGCTCCGACTCGGGCATCTCCTCCTTCGCCGACCTCGCCGGCAAGACCACGGCCCAGTCGCTCACGAGCAACTGGAACGAGCTCGCCACCCAGAGCGGGGCCAGGGTCGAGGCCGTCGAGGGCTTCGCCCAGGCCGTGACGCTCCTCCAGCAGGGCCGCGTCGACGCGACGATCAACGACCGCCTCACGCTCCTCGACTACCAGAAGCAGCAGGGCGACTCCGACCTGCAGGTGGCCGCCGAGACCGACGACCCGTCGCTCAGCGCGCTCGTCTTCCGCAAGGGCAGCGACGACCTCGTGGCCGCGGTCGACCAGGCCCTCGCCGACCTCCGCGCCGACGGCACGCTCGCCTCGATCTCCGAGGAGTACTTCGGCGCGGACGTGACGCAGTAGCCCGCCGCGTACGCTGACGGACGAGGACGAGACGAGGGGAACGCATGTCGAGGGAGTGGGACCTGTTCTGGTCGTCCTTCGGGCCGCTCGCGCTCGAGACGATCCGCGGCACCATCCCGCTCGCCCTCGTCACGTTCGCGCTGGGCCTCGCCATCGCGCTGGGCCTCGCGCTCATGCGCCTCTACGGCAACCGGCTCGTGTCGGGCATCGCGCGCTTCTACATCTCGGTGGTGCGCGGGACCCCGCTCCTGGTGCAGCTGTTCGTGATCTTCTACGGCCTGCCCTCCATCGGCGTCGTCCTGCCCCCGTGGCCGAGCGCGGTGATCGCGCTGTCGGTCAACGTCGGCGGGTACGCGGCGGAGATCATCCGCGCGTCGATCCTCTCGGTGCCGCGCGGGCAGTGGGAGGCGGGCCACACCATCGGCATGTCGCGAGCGCTGACGCTGCGCCGCATCATCGTGCCGCAGGCCGCCCGCGTGTCGGTGCCGCCGCTGTCGAACACGTTCATCAGCCTCGTGAAGGACACGTCCCTCGCCTCCGTGATCCTCGTGACCGAGCTCTTCAAGCAGGCGCAGCTCATCGCGTCGTCGACCTTCGAGTACATGCTGCTGTACCTCGAGGCGGCCCTGATCTACTGGCTCGTCTGCCTCGTGCTCTCGTTCGCGCAGACCCGCCTCGAGAGGAGGCTCGACCGGTATGTCGCCCACTGATCCCGCACCCGTCGCCGGCCCGCGCACGCCCGGCGAGCCCGTCCTCACCGTCCGCGGCCTCCGCAAGTCGTTCGGCGACAACGAGGTCCTCCGCTCCATCGACCTCGAGGTCCTCCGCGGCGGCGTCACCGCGCTCATCGGCCCGAGCGGATCCGGCAAGACCACCGTCCTCCGCTCCCTCAACGGGCTCGAGGTGCCCGAGGCCGGCGTGGTCGAGGTGGCCGCGGCCGACGCCGACTCGCGTGCCGGCACGACCGGACCCCTCCGCGTGGACTTCGCCGCGAAGCCGCGCCACCGCGAGCTGCTCGCCCTGCGCGACCGCTCGGCGATGGTCTTCCAGCAGTACAACCTCTTCCCGCACAAGACCGTGCTGGAGAACGTCATCGAGGGCCCGGTGCAGGTGCAGCGGCGACCCGTCGCCGAGGCGACCCGGGAGGCCGAGGAGCTCCTCGCCCGCGTGGGCCTCGCCGACAAGCGCGACCAGCACCCCTTCCAGCTGTCCGGCGGCCAGCAGCAGCGCGTGGGGATCGTGCGCGCGCTGGCGCTCCGGCCGCAGATCCTGCTCTTCGACGAGCCGACCTCGGCGCTCGATCCCGAGCTCGTGGGCGAGGTGCTGAGCGTCATCAAGGAGCTCGCCGACGAGGCATGGACCATGGTGATCGTCACGCACGAGCTCGCCTTCGCCCGGCAGGTGGCCGACGAGGTCGTGTTCATGGACGGCGGCGTGGTCGTCGAGCGCGGGCACCCGTCGCAGGTCCTGCAGCACCCCGCCGAGGAGCGCACGCGCCGGTTCCTGCAGCGGCTCCTCGAGCCCTTCTAGCCGCTCGCGGTCATCTCGGCGCTCCCCGGCACGCCGCCCGGGCCGTCGGGCGACGCCGAGGTAGGTTCGGGGCATGACCGACGACAGGCCCGCCCCGCACCGACAGCCCGACGAGGCCGACCAGCCGCTCGACCCCCGCACCCCGGACGAGCGCGCCGCCGCCGCCTTCGACGACGGCCCCGCCGACCGCGGCACCGGCTCCGCGCACTCCGACACCACGAGCTTCGACCAGACGGCGTTCGCCGCCCCCGTCGACGAGGACCACGACGCGCGCGAGCGCGAGCGGCGCGAGTCCGAGGCACGGGTCGCCGAGGCCCGCGAGCGCGACGACCGCGAGCGCGAGGCGCGC
>NZ_QWGT01000033.1 GCF_003576405.1 Clavibacter lycopersici | reverse complement strand
GTGCGCCGGCGAGGGCGCGCGTCGCGGGGGCCGCGGGGTGCGGCGCGCTGGCCGGAGGCCTAGCGGGCATCGCCGCCGTCCTGGTCCAGTCCCGGGAGGATGCCGTCCTCGACGGCGCGGCGCAGGAGGTCGACCTTCGTGGGGGCGGGACGGCCGACCTCGACGTACTTCACGCGGATCCGGTCGAGGTACTCGCGCGCCGTGCTGTTCGCGATCCCGAGCTGCTGCGCCACCAGCTTGAGCGGCAGGCCGGACGCGTACAGGTGGAGCACGTCGCGCTCGCGCCGGCCGAGCTGGGCCTTCGCGAAGTCGCGGTCCGCGTCGATGGCGGTCGCCCACTCGAGGTTGTTGAGCACGTCGCCGCGCGCGACCGTGGCGACGGCGGCCATCACGGTCTGCGTGGCCGACGACTTCGGGATGACGCCGGCGGCCCCCGCGGCGAGCGCCTCGCGGACGCTCGCGACGCGGTCGGCGATGCTGTGGACGAGGACCGCGGCCCCCGTGCCCTGCGCGGCCTTCACGTTGTCGGTGACGGACGAGCCGTCGCCCAGCGACAGGTCGAGGACCACCACGTCGCACTCGCGGCCGACGAGGCCCTCGACGAGCTCGCGGGCGTTCGCGGCCGCGAGGATGAACTCGTACCCGGCGTCGAGGCACGCGGCCTTGAGGCCGAGGCGCACCGACTCGTGGTCGTCGACCACGGCGACGCGGACGGGCGGGCGGCGCTCGGCCGCCTGGTCGGATCCCTGCGTGGTCTCGGTCATCCGGATCCCCCTCGTCGCGACGCCGTCGATGTCCCGACGGTCCCCTCGCCCACTGTATCGCCCGGTCCGGCCCCGCCCTCGGCGGCGGATGCCCCGATCAGGAGGCGGCGGGCACCAGCACGGCCACGCTCTCGACATGGTGCGTGTGCGGGAAGAGGTCGAACGAGCGCACCGAGCGGAGCTCGTAGCCGCGCTCGGCGAACAGCGCCACGTCGCGGGCCAGCGCGACGGGGTCGCACGCGACGTACACGACCTGCGCCGGGTGCAGCGCGGCGAGCGCGTCGACGACGGGCTTCTTCGCGCCCGCGCGCGGCGGGTCCAGCACGACGGTCGCGCCCTGGAGGCGACGCCGCTCGGCGGGGCTCGCGTCGCGCGCCAGCTGCTGGAGGTAGCGGTCCACGCGCGAGGTGAGGGACGCGGCGCCCACCCACTCCGCGAGGTTGTCGCCCGCGAACTCGGTGGCGACCTCGTCGCTCTCCACGCTCGTGATCCGCACGGTGTCGCCGAAGCGGTCGCCGACGGCCGCGGCGAGGAGCCCGACCCCGCCGTAGAGGTCGAGGTTGGCGGCGCGCGGATCGAAGAGGGCCTCGTCGATGGAGGACTGGACGGCGTCGTAGAGCGTCTCCGCGGCGCGGCGGTGCACCTGCCAGAAGCCGCCGGCCTCCAGCTTGAACTCGCGGTCGCGGACGCGCTCGGTGATGGTGTCGCGGCGCTGCGGCTTGCCGTCGATGAGGAGCATGCGCACGTGGCCGTCGGACGGGGCGACCAGGTCGATCCCCTCGACGCCCGGGAAGCGCTGGCCGAAGGGCGCGGCGCCGTTGACGCCCGCGGTGGCGAGCGGCAGCGACTCGACGGGGATCACGCGGTGCGAGCGCGACGCGTACGGGCCGACCGTGCCGTCGTCGTCGACGTGCAGGCTGACTCGCGTGCGCCAACCGAGGCCGTCGGACTCGTCGTCGCCGGGGAGCGCCTGGACCTGGACCTCGCGGTCGACGTGCGCCATGCGGGAGAGCGAGTCGACGACGACCTGCCGCTTCAGCTCGCGCTGGTGGGCGAGGCGGATGTGGCCGAGCTCGGCGCCGCCGACCCGGTCCTCCGGGTCGCGGTCGACGGAGGCCTCGGCCCACACGTGCGGGCGGCGGTGCGGCGACGCGTCGAGCACCTCGACCGTGTCGGCGCGCCAGAACGACTTCTTGGAGTCCTCCGTGATGCGCGCGCGCACCCGCTCGCCGGGGATCGCGTCCGAGACGAAGATCACCCGCCCGTCGTGCCTGGCGACGGAGACTCCCCCGTGCGCCATGTTGGTCACGTCCACCTCGACCTCGCGGCCCACCTGCTCACCCATGCGGCAACCCTGACACACGCGGAGGCGGCACGATCACACGAGCGACGACGGACGGCAACCCTGACACACGCGGAGGCGGCACGATCACACGAGCGACGACGGACGGCAACCCCGACACACGCGGAGGCGGCACGATCACACGAGCGACGACGGACGGCGACCCCGACACACGCGGAGGCGCGCTCGGGACGCGAGGGACGCGCGGCAGCCCGGACGCGCGTGCCACCATGTCGGCGTGACCACGCGCCTCCACCTCGCCTCCACCTCCCCCGCCCGCCTCGCCCTGCTGCGCTCCGCCGGCATCGAGCCCGTCGTGCTGCCCTCCGACGTCGACGAGCCGGCAGCGGTCGCCGCCGCCGAGGCCAGGCAGGGGCCGCTCGGCCCCGCCGACATGGTGCAGCTGCTCGCGCGCGCCAAGGCCGAGGCGGTCGTGGGCCAGCTCGTCGCCGGCGCGCCGATCACGGGCCTCGTGCTGGGCGGGGACTCGGCGTTCGAGATCGACGGCGTCGTGCACGGCAAGCCCCACACGGTCGAGCGGGCCACCGAGCGGTGGCGGGCGCAGCGCGGCCGGGAGGGGCGGCTGCACTCGGGGCACTGGCTGATCGAGGTGGCGGACGGCCGCATCGTGCGCGGCATAGGCCGCGCGGCCGTCGCGGACGTCCGCTTCCACGCCGACATCACCGACGAGGAGATCGACGCCTACGTCGCGACGGGCGAGCCGCTGCTCGTCGCCGGGTCGTTCACCATCGACAGCCTGGGCGCGGCGTTCATCGAGCGGATCCAGGGCGACCCCAGCACGGTCGTCGGCCTGTCGCTGCCCACCCTCCGCGGGCTCGTCCGGGAGCTCGGCACGGAGTGGACGGACCTCTGGAACCGCCAGGGCGCAGTCGAGGCGCGCCTGCTCTGAGCGGGGCGGGCGGGCGGTCGGGCCGTCGGGCCGTCGGGCCGTCGGGCGGTCGGGCGTCACCCCATCCCGAGGACCTCGATGCGGTCGGCGAGGTACGCCGCGAGCGGCCGGGTCTCGTGGGCGTTCGGTCCCCACTGCACGCGGAGCTCGCGTCCGCGCAAGGACAGGGGCCCGGATCCGGCGGCGAGCGAGTCCGCGTCGAGCGCGACCGGCTCCCAGTCGTAGTCGACCGCGTCGCCCTCCTCGAACGCGCGGACGGCCTGGCGCCTCGCCTCCTTGCGCGCCTCCACGCCGGAGTCGAGGCCCTGGGAGCGCGTCGGCTCCACGGCTCGCGTGATGCTGCCGGTGCGGCGGAGGGATCCGTCGGCGGAGAGCAGGAGGACGCCGAGTCGCCAGGCCCGCCCGACCGGCACCATGGCGGGCTGCCGCTTGATGGGACCGAAGGACCGCTTGGCGCGCACCTCGGCGAGCGCCTCGTCCGGCGCGCGACGCTCCTGCAGCTCGGCGACGGTGGCCCGCAGGAGCTCCCGGAGGTCGGCCGCGGCGGCGCGCGCGTCGTCGTCCCCGGTGCCCGCTGCGGTCATGCGTCGATCATGCCAGGGGCGCGGCGGGACCGGACGCTTGTGGGCGCGCGTACCCGGCGGCCCCGCATGTTTGTGCGGACCCTCCGAAGGCGGGCGCATCCCAGACCCTAGGCTGGGGTCTCATGACGCGTGTGAACAAGGTCCTCATCGCCAACCGGGGCGAGATCGCCGTCCGCATCATCCGGGCGGCGAGGGATGCGGGGATCGGATCGGTCGCCGTCTACGCCGACCAGGACCGCGACGCGATGCACGTCACGCTCGCCGACGAGGCGTACGCCCTCGACGGGCAGACGAGCGCCGACACCTACCTCGTCATCGCGAAGCTGCTCTCCATAGCCCGCCGCTCCGGCGCCGACGCCGTGCACCCGGGCTACGGCTTCCTCGCCGAGAACGCCGACTTCGCCCAGCAGGTCATCGACGCCGGGCTCGTCTGGATCGGCCCGTCGCCCAGCGCCATCCAGCAGCTCGGCGACAAGACCACCGCCCGCCACGTGGCCGAGCGCGTGGGCGCGCCGCTCGCGCCCGGCACGCTCAACCCCGTCTCCGGGGCCGACGAGGTCCTCGACTTCGTCGACGTCCACGGGCTCCCCGTCGCCATCAAGGCGGCGTTCGGCGGCGGCGGCCGCGGCCTCAAGGTCGCCCGCACGCGCGAGGAGGTGCCGGAGCTGTTCGAGTCCGCCACCCGCGAGGCCGTCGCGGCGTTCGGCCGCGGCGAGTGCTTCGTCGAGAAGTACCTCGACCGCCCGCGCCACGTCGAGACGCAGTGCCTCGCCGACAGCGCCGGCAACGTCGTGGTGATCTCCACCCGCGACTGCTCGCTCCAGCGCCGCCACCAGAAGCTCGTGGAGGAGGCGCCCGCGCCGTTCCTCACCGACGACCAGAACGCGCAGCTCTACGCCGCGTCGAAGGCGATCCTCCGCGAGGTCGGCTACGTCGGCGCCGGCACGTGCGAGTTCCTCGTCGCGCAGGACGGCACCATCTCCTTCCTCGAGGTCAACACGCGCCTCCAGGTCGAGCACCCGGTCTCCGAGGAGGTAACGGGCATCGACCTCGTGCGCGAGCAGTTCCGCATCGCAGCGGGCGGCCTCATCGACTACGACGACCCGGCGCCGCGCGGCCACTCGTTCGAGTTCCGCATCAACGGCGAGGACCCGGGCCGCGGCTTCTTCCCCGCGCCCGGCCCCGTGCACGTGTTCCAGGCGCCCGGCGGCCCCGGGGTCCGCGTGGACTCCGGCGTCCGCGCCGGCGACGTGATCTCCGGCGCGTTCGACTCGCTGCTCGCGAAGCTCATCGTCACGGGATCCAGCCGCGAGGACGCCCTCGAGCGCTCGCGCCGCGCCCTCGACGAGTTCGAGGTGCAGGGCCTGCCCACCGTGCTGCCCTTCCACCGCGCGATCGTGCGCGACGCGGCCTTCGCCCCGGCGGACGGCGCGCCCTTCTCCGTCTACACGCGCTGGATCGAGACGGACTTCGACAACACGATCGAGCCGTGGTCCGGCGCCCTCGAGGACGCCGTCGAGGCGCCCGCCCGGCACACGGTCGTGGTCGAGGTCGGCGGCAAGCGCATCGAGGTGAGCCTCCCCGAGGACCTCGCGCCCGCCGCGGGTGCGTCCTCGTCCCGCCGGGCCGCGGCGGCGCCGGCCCGCCGGAAGCAGTCCGGCTCCGTCGACACCTCGGGCGGCGGATCCGTCACCTCGCCCATGCAGGCCACCGTCGTGAAGCTCGCGGTCGAGGAGGGCCAGCAGGTCGTCAAGGGCGACCTGCTCGTCGTCCTCGAGGCGATGAAGATGGAGCAGCCGCTCACGGCGCACACGGCGGGCACCGTCTCGGGCATCTCCGCCGAGGTCGGCCAGACCGTCCCGTCGGGGCACCGCCTGCTCGACATCGTCTGACCCGCGCGCCGCACGTCACGACGGCCGGTCCCCGCGGGGGCCGGCCGTCGTCGCGTGCGGAGCGGGTGCGTCAGAGGACGATGTGCATGGCGCGCGCCGCGTCGGAGATGCTCCCCGACAGCGACGGGTACACCGTGAAGGCGCGTGCGACGTCGTCGACCGTGAGCCGGTGCTCGACCGCGAGCGCGAGCGGGAAGATCAGCTCGCTCGCTTTGGGCGCCACGATGACGCCGCCGATCACCGTGCCCGAGCCGGTGCGCGCGAACAGCTTCACGAAGCCGTCCTTCACGTTCTGCATCTTCGCGCGGGGGTTGGACGCGAGCGGCAGCTTGTAGATGTCGCCCTGCGCGAGCCCCTCCTCGATCTGCTTCTGCGACCAGCCGACCGTGGCGATCTCGGGCTGCGTGAAGATGTTCGAGGTCACGTTGCGCAGCTCGGTGGGGCTCACCGCGTCGCCCATCGCGTGGTAGACCGCCGTGCGGCCCTGCATGGACGCGACGGAGGCGAGCGGGAGGAACGTCGTGCAGTCGCCTGCCGCGTAGACGCTCGGCACCGAGGTGCGCGCGACGCGGTTGACGCGGATGTGGCCGGAGTCGCTCAGCTGCACACCCGCCTCCTCCAGGCCGATCCCGGCGGTGTTCGGCACGGATCCGACCGCCATGAGGCAGTGGCTGCCCTCCACGACGCGGCCGTCGCTGAGCGTCGCGACCACACCGTCGCCCTGCCGCACGACCGACTCGGCGCGGGACTTCGACAGCACGGTCATGCCGTTGCGCGTGAAGACGTCCTCGATCACGCGGGCGGCGTCGGCGTCCTCGCCGGGCAGCACCTGGTCGCGGGAGGAGATGAGCGTGACCTTCGCGCCGAGCGCCGTGTACGCGGAGGCGAACTCCGCGCCCGTGACGCCGGATCCGACGACGATGAGGTGCTCGGGCACGCTGTCCATCGTGTAGAGCTGGGTCCAGGTGAGGATCCGCTCGCCGTCGGGCTTCGCGGTCGGGAGGATGCGCGGGCTCGCGCCCGTGGAGATGACCGTGGTGTCGGAGTCGATCTCGTCGAAGTCGGTGCCGCCGCCGCCCCGGCCGGTGGAGACGATGATGCGGTTGGGCCCGTCGAGCCGGCCCTCGCCCTGCACGATGCGGACGCCCGCGCGGATGAGGCTCGACTTCATGTCCTCGGACTGCTGGCGCGCGAGCCGCAGGAGGCGGTCGTTGACGGCCTGCAGGTTGACGGCGACCTCGGGGCGGACGGGACGGCGGCTCTGCTCGCCGCGGGAGAAGAACTGGACGCCGAGGTCGGCGGCCTCGCCGAGCGCGTTGGTGGCCTCGGCGGTGGCGATGAGGGTCTTCGAGGGGACGACGTCGGTCATCACGGCCGAGCCGCCGACGCCCACGCGCTCCACCAGCGTGACCTCCGCGCCGAGCTGCGCTCCGGCGATGGCGGCCTCGTATCCGCCCGGGCCCCCACCGAGGACGGCGATCCGCTGGTTGGCCTCGAAATCGTATCCCATGCGCACATCATCCCGCAGGCCCGCGGCCCGCGCGAACCCGCCCGTCGTGGCGGCCCGGGCCGCCCGCGCCCGCGCATTTAGGATCGGGGCATGACCTACAGCAACCCCCTCGAGTCGCCCGACGCGGACCCCCAGGAGATCGCGCGGCAGGCGGCCCGGCAGATCGCCGAGCTCACGGGCGTCGAGCGCCACGACATCGCCCTCACGCTCGGCAGCGGATGGGGGCGCGCGGCGGATCTCATCGGCGAGACCACCGCGACCATCCCGGCCACCGAGGTCGTCGGCTTCTCGAAGCCCGCGCTCGAGGGCCACGTGGGATCGCTCCGCAGCGTGCTGCTGCCGTCCGGGCGTCGAGCGCTCGTCATCGGCGCGCGCACCCACTACTACGAGGGCCACGGCGTCCGCAGGGTCGTGCACAGCGTCCGCACCGCCGCGGCGACCGGCGCGACCACGATGATCCTCACCAACGGCGCGGGCGGCATCACGGAGCACTGGACGCCCGGCACGCCCGTCCTCATCAGCGACCACATCAACCTCACCGCGGACTCGCCGCTCGAGGGCGCGACCTTCGTCGACCTCACCGACCTCTACTCGGCGAGGCTCCGGGCGATCGCCCACGAGGTCGAGCCCGACCTCGACGAGGGCGTGTACTGCCAGTTCCGCGGGCCGCACTACGAGACGCCGGCGGAGGTGCGGATGGCGAAGGCGATCGGCGGCCACATCGTCGGCATGTCCACCGCGCTCGAGGCCATCGCGGCGCGGGAGGCGGGCATGGAGGTGCTCGGCATGTCGCTCATCACGAACCTCGCGGCCGGCATCCAGAAGACGCCGCTCAGCCACGAGGAGGTCATCGAGGCGGGTCGCGCCGCCGAGGGCCGGATCGGCGGCATGCTCGCCCGCATCGTGGGCGCCCTGTGAGCCGCGAGGAGACCGCGGCGCTCGCCGCCGCCGCGCGCGCCTGGCAGGCGCAGGACCCGGATCCCGCCACCCGCGCCGAGGTCGACGAGCTGCTCGCGCTGGTGGAGGGCACCGCACCCGGGGCCTCCGCTGCCGACCGCGAACAGGCGGCGTCGGGGATCCGCGACCGCTTCCAGACGCGCCTCCAGTTCGGGACCGCCGGGCTCCGCGGCGAGCTGGGCGCGGGACCCAACCGGATGAACCGCGTGCTCGTCTCCCAGGCCGCCGCGGGCTTCGCCGACTACCTGCGCAGCCGCAGCCCGCGCCCGAGCATCGTCATCGGCTACGACGGGCGCCACAACTCCAGGATCTTCGCGGAGGACACCGCGCGCATCATGGCGGGCGCCGGCGTCCGCACGGTCCTGCTCCCCCGGGCGCTGCCCACGCCCGTGCTCGCCTACGCGGTGAAGCACCTCGCGGTGAGCGCGGGCGTCATGGTCACGGCGTCGCACAACCCGGCGCGGGACAACGGCTACAAGGTCTACCTCGGCGACGAGGACCACGGCGCGCAGATCGTCAGCCCGGCCGACCGCGACATCGCCGCGTTCATCCACAAGGCCGCGGGCGAGCGCACCGTGCAGCAGCTGCCGGTGGCGGACGACTTCGAGATCGCGCCCGAGTCCCTCATCGACTCCTACGTGCGGGAGACCGCCGACCTGTTCGCGGCCCCGCTCGCCCCGCTCACCTGGGTCTACACGCCGCTGCACGGCGTCGGGTGGGAGACCGCGGCGCGCGTGTTCGACGCGGTGGGCGTGGACGCGCCCGTCATCGTCGCCGCGCAGGCGGATCCCGACCCCGACTTCCCGACCGTCGACTTCCCGAACCCCGAGGAGCCGGGCGCGCTCGACCTCGCGTTCGAGGCGGCCGTGCAGTCCGACGCCGAGCTCATCATCGCCAACGACCCCGACGCCGACCGGCTCGCGGTCGCCATCGCGGACGAGCACGGAGCGTGGCGACGGCTCTCCGGCAACGAGGTCGGCATGCTGCTCGGCCTCGGCATCGCCGAGCGCTACGCGGCCGACGGCAACACGGGCACGTTCGCCTCCTCGCTCGTCTCCTCCCCCGCGCTCGAGGTCGTCGCGCGCGAGCTGGGCTTCGGCTACCGCGAGACCCTCACGGGCTTCAAGTGGATCAGCCGCGTGCCCGACCTGATCTACGGCTACGAGGAGGCCCTCGGCTACCTCGTCGCGCCGTGGATCACGAGCGACAAGGACGGGATCTCCGCGGCCGTCGCCGTGCTGCACGGCGTGATGCTGCTGAAGTCGCGCGGGCAGACCATCGACGACTACGACCGCGAGTTCGCCGAGCGGTTCGGCTCCTTCGCGAGCGACCAGATCTCGGTGCGCGTCACCGACCTCGCCGTGATCCCGCGCATCATGGCGAAGCTCCGGCAGTCGCCCCCGACGTCGATCGGGTCCCGCCGGGTCGAGCGCATGGACGACCTCGCCGAGGGGACGGCCGACCTGCCGCCGAGCGACGTGCTGCGGTTCCACCTGGGCGACGGCGCGCGACTCATCGTGCGGCCGAGCGGCACGGAGCCGAAGATCAAGGTCTACCTCGACGCGCAGAGCACCGAGGGCACCGTGGCCGAGCGCCGGGATGCGGCGCGCGCCATCGTGGCCGACCTCGCGCAGGCCGTGCCGCTGCTGCTCGAGGTCTGACCCGCGCCGGTCGCCCGGGCGGCCGGCCGCTCAGCCGAGCGCGGCGTCGAGCTTCGCCGAGATCTCCTCGAGGTCGAAGTAGTTCTCGATCACGACGACGTCGGCGTACGTGGGCCCGATGCGGTCCACGAGCTCCGGCGAGGTGAGGATGACCTGCGCGTCCTCGCCGATGGCGGCGACGCTGGCGAGGTCGGCCGCCGTGACGTCCGCCTCGATGCCGAGGCGCGCGAGCGCCCGCTCGGCGTTGACCTTGAGGATGCCGGACGTGCCGATCCCCACGCCGCAGATGGCGACGACCTTCATGCGCTCTCCTCGCCGGCCATGATGCGCCGGACCTCGTCGACGGTGGTGGCGGCGCGCAGCCGCGGGATCGCGGTGGCGTCGTTGAAGATGTTGGCCATGTCGGCGACCGAGGACACGTGCCGGTCGACCGTGGTGACCGCGAGCCCGACGAGCACGTCGACGGGATCGTTGTGCGCGTGCCCGAAGGCCACCGGCTCCGTGAGCGTCACGACAGCGAGGCCGTCCGCGAGCGTCTCGGGGCCCGGCCGCGCGTGCGCGAGCGCGAGCCCCGGGGCGATGACCACGTACGCGCCGAACTCCTCGACCACCCGGATCATGGCGCCCGCGTAGTCCGCGGTGGCCGCCCCCGACCGCACGAGCGCGTCGCCGACGAGGCGCACGGCGGCGCGCCAGTCGGCGGCCTCGGCGCCGAGGGTGACGGCGTCGTCCGGGAGCGGTGGGAGCACGGGGCGACCTCTCTGTCGGGGCGGGCGGACGGGTCGAGCGGGACGGGAGGCCGGGCGGGGCCGCGCTACAGGCGGGCGAACCCGTCGGAGACGATGTCGGCGAGCGCCTCGCGCTCCTCCAGCGGCAGGAAGGCCGCGGCGGCCGCGTTGAGCTGGAAGGCCTCGTGGTCGTCGAGGTCGTAGGCGAACGCGTCCGTGAGGAGGGCCAGCTCCCGGCTGATCGTGGTGCCGCTCATCAGGCGGTTGTCGGGGTTCACCGTGACGGCGAAGCCGAGCTGGTACAGCAGGTCGAAGGGGTGGTCGGTCATCGCGTCGCCCCACGCCTCGATGGCGCCGGTCTGCAGGTTCGACGACGGGCTGAGCTCCAGCGGGATGCCGCGGTCCTTGATCCACTGGGCGAGCGTTCCGAGGGTGACGAAGACGTCCTCGCCCTCCTCGCTGTCGATCTCGATGTCCTCGGCGATGCGCACGCCGTGGCCGAGGCGCAGGGCCCGGCCGTCGAGCAGCGCGCCGCGGATGGACTCGAGGCCGTCGGCCTCGCCCGCGTGGATCGTGCGGGGCATCCACTCGCGCGCCAGGAGGTCGAACGCGCCCTGCATGCGGGACGGCGGGAACCCGGCCTCGGGCCCGGCGATGTCGAAGCCGACGACGCCGCGGTAGCGGTGGCGGATGGTGAGCTCCGCGATCTCGGTGCCGCGGTCGAGGTGGCGCATGGCGCTGACGAGCTGGCCGACGCGGATGGATCCGCCCGCCTCCTCGACGCCGCGCACGGCGTCCTCGATGCCCGACTGCACGGCCTCCACGGCCGCGTCGAGCGAGAGGCCCTGCGCGAGGTGCTGCTCGGGGGCCCAGCGGATCTCGCCGTAGACGACGCCGTCGTCCGCGAGGTCCTCGACGAACTCGCGGGCGACGCGCGCGAGGTGCTCCTCGGTCTGCATGACGGCGATGGTGACGTCGAAGGTCTTCAGGTAGTCGACGAGCGATCCCGAGTCGGCGCTGGTGCGGAACCACTCACCGAGCGACGCGGCGTCCCGCGCGGGCAGCTCGAGCCCGATCTCGTCGGCGATCTCGACGATGGTGCCGGGGCGGAGGCCCCCGTCGAGGTGGTCGTGGAGGGAGACCTTGGGGAGGTCGCGGTACGACCCTCCGCCGGGCAGCGTGGAGTCCTCGGGAGCGAGTGTCATGGGTCGAATCTACTAGCCTCGACGCGGCCCACGCGGAGGTCGTCGGCACACGAACGATCGGTGCGCGAGGCGAAAGCGGGCCGCGACCGAGCCGGAGGACCCATGCCCACCAAGATCCTGATCGACTGCGACCCCGGGCACGACGACGCCCTCGCCCTGATGCTCGCGCACGGCAGCCCCGAGGTCGAGCTCGTCGGGATCACGACCGTCGCGGGCAACCAGACGCTCGAGAAGGTGACGCGGAACGCGCTCGCGGTCGCGACCGTCGCGGGGATCCACGGCGTGCCCGTCGCCGCCGGCTGCGCGCGCCCGCTCGTGCGGCCCGTGATGACGGCGCCCGAGATCCACGGCGAGACCGGGCTCGACGGGCCCGAGCTGCCGGACCCGACCGTCGCGCTCGACCCGCGGCACGCGGTGGACCTCATCATCGAGACCGTCATGGCGCATGCGCCCGGCGAGATCACGCTGGTGCCGCTCGGCGCGCTCACCAACATCGCCCTCGCCGTGCGCCGGGAGCCGCGCATCGTCGAGCGCGTGAAGGAGGTCGTGCTGATGGGCGGCGGGTACCACGCGGGCAACCGCACGGCGGTGGCGGAGTTCAACATCGCGGTGGACCCCGAGGCCGCGCACATCGTGTTCGGCGAGGCGTGGCCCGTGACCATGGTGGGGCTCGACCTCACGTACCAGGCGACCGCAACGCCCGAGGTGATGGCGCGGATCGCCGCCCTCGGGACGCCTGCCGCGCGCTTCGTGGTCGACTCGATGGAGTCGTACGGCCGGGCCTACCACGACCGCCAGGACTTCCCGAGCCCGCCCGTGCACGACCCGTGCGCCGTCGCGCGCGTGATCGACCCGCGCCTGGTCTCGGTGCGACGCGCGCCCGTCTCCGTCGAGCTGACCGGCACGCACACGACCGGCATGACCGTGACGGACCTCCGCCGTCCGGCGCCCGCGGACTGCAACACGCAGGTCGCCGTGGACCTCGACCACGCCGGGTTCTGGGACGTGGTGGTCGACGCGCTCGAGCGCATCGGCTGACGCGATCCGCGGCGGTGACGCGCCGGCCGCCGTCCACGCGGGACGGCGGCCGGCGGCGGGTCACCCCTCGGCGGTGATGCGCTCCCGCACGAGCGGGCCGCGGGCGACGTGCTCCTCCGCGTCGCCGACGCGGTAGGCGCCCTCGAGCGACGCGAGCGCCCGCTCGAACCGCCCCGGCTCGTCCGTGGAGAGCGTGAACAGCGGGTCGCCGCGGCGCACCCGGTCACCCGGCTTCGCGTGCAGGTCGACGCCCGCGGCATGCTGCACGGCGTCGCCCTGGCGCGCGCGTCCGGCGCCGAGGCGCCAGGCGGCGATGCCGAACGGGAGGGCGTCCTGCTGCACGAGCACGCCGTCGCGCTCGGCCGTGACGACGTGCGTCTCGCGCGCGACGGGCATCGCCGCGTCCGGATCCCCGCCCTGCGCGCGCACGGTGGCGCGCCACGAGTCCATGGCCCGGCCGTCGCGGAGGGCGACATCGACGTCGGCGTCCGGGATCCCGACCGCGGCGAGCATCTCCCGCGCGAGCGCGAGCGTGAGCTCCACGACGTCGGCCGGGCCGCCGCCCGCGAGCACCTCGACGGACTCGCGGACCTCGTTGGCGTTGCCGATGGCGAGTCCCAGCGGCACGTCCATGTCGGTGAGGAGCGCGGTGGTCCGCACCCCGGCGTCGGTGCCGAGCTCGACCATGGTGCGGGCGAGCTCGCGCGACCGGTCGATGTCGGTCATGAAGGCGCCGCCGCCGAACTTCACGTCGAGCACGAGCGCGCCCGTGCCCTCCGCGATCTTCTTGCTCATGATGCTGGACGCGATGAGCGGGATCGCCTCGACCGTGCCCGTGGTGTCGCGCAGCGCGTAGAGGCGCTTGTCGGCGGGGGCGAGGCCGCTGCCGGCCGCGCAGATCACGCCGCCGTGCTCCTTCATCTGCTGCACCATCTCCTCCGTGGAGAGGTCGGCGCGCCAGCCGGGGATCGACTCGAGCTTGTCGAGCGTGCCGCCCGTGTGGCCGAGGCCGCGGCCCGAGAGCTGCGGCACGGCGACGCCGTAGGACGCGACGAGCGGCATCAGCGGCAGGGTGATCTTGTCGCCCACGCCGCCCGTGGAGTGCTTGTCGACCGTGGGCTTGCCCAGCCCCGAGAAGTCGAGCGTCTCGCCGCTCGCGATCATGGCGAGCGTGAGGTCGCGGATCTCGGTGCGGTCCATGCCTCGGAGGAGGATCGCCATCGCGAGCGCGGCCATCTGCTCGTCCGCCACGTAGCGGTCGGTGTAGGCGGCGACGAGCCAGTCGATCTCCGGCGTCGAGAGCCGGCCGCCGTCGCGCTTGGTGCGGATCAGGTCGACGACGTCGTACGCGGCGCTCACGACCGGTCCCCGTACGCGTTCAGCGTGCTCGGCCCGAAGGCGTCGGGCAGCACCTCGTCGATGGTGCGGATCCCCGACACGGTCTCCAGGAGCATGCCCGGCACCGCGTGCTCGAACAGCAGCTGCCGGCAGCGCCCGCACGGCATGAGGATGTTGCCGTCGCCGTCCACGCACGTGAAGGCGACGAGCTGGCCGCCGCCCGTGAGGTGCAGCACCGAGACGAGCGCGCACTCGGCGCACAGGGTGAGGCCGTACGACGCGTTCTCGACGTTGCAGCCGGTGATGACGCGGCCGTCCGTCGCGATGGCCGCGACGCCGACCGGGAAGCGCGAGTAGGGGACGTACGCGCGCTCCATCGCGCCGTGCGCCGCCTCGCGCAGCGATCCCCAGTCGATGCCGCCTGACCCGACGGGCTCCACGGCGCTCACGACTTCACGTAGGGCTTGCCGGCGGCGGCAGGTCCGCGCACCTGCCCCACCAGTCCGGCGACCGCGGCGATGGTCACGACGTACGGCAGCATCAGCATGAACTCGCTCGGCACGGGCGACCCGATGACGCCGAGGACGTTCTGCAGGTTGCTCGCGAAGCCGAACAGGAGGGCCGCGAGCGTGGCGCGCAGCGGATCCCACCGGCCGAAGATGACCGCGGCCAGCGCGATGAACCCGGCGCCCGCCGTCATCTCCTTGTTGAACGCGCCCACGGAGCCGAGCGTGAAGAACGCGCCGCCGAGCCCGGCGATCGCGCCCGCGAGGGACACGTTCCAGAACCGGGTGGCGGACACCTTGATGCCCACGGTGTCGGCGGCCTGCGGGTGCTCGCCCACGGCGCGGAGCCGGAGGCCCCAGCGGGTGTGGAACAGGCAGTACCAGACGAGGAACACGGCCACGTACATGACGTAGACGATGATCGTCTGCCGGAAGAGCACAGGGCCGATGATCGGGATCTGGCCGAGGATCGGGATGTCGATCCGGTCGAAGCGCGGCGGCGAGTTGAGCCGCGCCGCGTCCGCGGACAGGACCTGCGAGAACAGGAAGCTCGTGAGGCCCGTCACGAGCACGTTGAGGACGACGCCGACGATGACCTGGTCGACCAGGTACTTGATCGAGAACGCCGCGAGCACGAACGAGACGAGCATGCCCGCGACCATCGCGGACGCGAGGCCGATCAGCGGCTGCCCGGTGATGGAGGCCACCACCGCGGACACGAACGCGCCCGCCAGCAGCTGGCCCTCGATCGCGACGTTGACGACGCCGACGCGCTCCGAGAGCACGCCGCCCAGCGCGCCGAAGATGAGCGGCACCGAGAGGGCGACCGTGCCGACGAGGAGGCCGGGCACCGGGATGGTCTCGCCGGCCGACGCCCAGGTCAGGAACGCGACGAGGAACAGGACCGCGAACACGGCCGTGAACCACAGCGGCACCTTCGACGAGCGGCGCACCAGCACGAAGGAGACCACCGTGAGCGCGGCGAGGACCACGGTGACGACGACTCCCGTGGCTGCCGTCGGAAGCACGAGCGGCGCGAGCTGGATGAGGTCCGTGCTGGTGGACAGGCCGAACGTGCTGGATCCCTCGCGGCCGAGGAGCACGAACAGGACCAGCGAGATCACGGTGAAGATCCCGAAGGCGGCGGGGGCCTTCCAGCTCCTCGCGACGGCGCGCTCGAGCTCGACGGCGGCCGCGGGGTCGTGCGGCGCCGGGGACGGCGCGGCGGTGGATGTGGTCGCGGTCATGAGCTGAGCGCCGCCTTCCGGATCCGGGTGGTGCGACGCGCCTGGCCCGGCGCGGGGAGGCGGAAGACCGCCCGCACGAGCGGGGGCGCCGCGATGAACAGGACGATGAGCGACTGGACGACCACGACGATGTCGATGGGCACGCCCTCGGCCGCCTGCATCGAGAACCCGCCGGCCTTGAACGCGCCGAACAGGATCCCCGCGACGAAGACGCCCCACGGCCGGCTGCGGCCGAGCAGCGCCACCGTGATGGCGTCGAAGCCGATGCCGGCGTCGATCCCCGAGCTGAAGCCCGTGGTGACCGTGCCGAGCACCTGGCTCGCCCCCGCGAGGCCCGCGAGCCCGCCGGAGATGAGCATGGCGTAGAGGTAGGAGCTCTTGACGTCGATGCCCGCGACCCTGGCGGCGCTCGGGTTCTCGCCGACCGCCCGGAAGCGGAAGCCGAGGCCGGAGCGGTTGAGGAGGTACCAGACGATCACCGTCGCGACGACGACCACGAGGAAGCCCGCGTGCAGCGAGTACCCGTCGCCGAGGAGCGCCGGGAAGACCGCGCTGTCCTGCATCGCCGGCGTCTTCGGGTTGTTCGAGCCGGGCGCCTGCAGCAGGCCGGGGGTCCGCAGCAGGTAGGAGATGAGGTAGAACGCGACGTAGTTGAGCATGATCGTGACGATCACCTCGTGCGCGCCGGTGCGTGCCTTGAGGAGGCCGACGATCCCGCCCCAGACCGCGCCGCCGACGATGCCCGCGCCGACCGCGAGCACGAGGTGCACGACGGGCGGCATGTCGAAGCTGAAGCCGACCCAGCCGGCGCACGCCGCCGCGATGAGCATCTGGCCGCGCGCGCCGATGTTGAACAGGCCCACGCGGAACGCGAGCGCGACACCGAGGCCGGCCGCGATCAGCGGGGTCGCGAAGGTGAGCGTCTCGGTGAGCGGCTTGATGCCGTTCGCGAAGCCGGGGCGGCGGAAGTTGTAGACGGATCCCTGGAAGAGCGCGGAGTAGGCGCCGGACGCCGCGTCCCAGCCCGCGCGGAGCGTGTCGAGCGGGCGGCTGAAGAAGTAGCCGGCCGCCTTCTGCGTCTCCTCGTCGGTGACGGCGATGAGCAGCGCGCCCACCACGAGCGACAGCACGACCGCGAGCACGGACAGCAGCGCGCTGCCCGAGGCGATCTCGCGGAGGACCTGCCCGGCGCGGGATCCGCCGTCGCCGTCCGCGGCCGCCACGGCGGGGACGCCCGCGGGCGCCTCGGAG
>NZ_QWGT01000032.1 GCF_003576405.1 Clavibacter lycopersici | reverse complement strand
TGTCGCTGCTCCGGGCGGTCGCGCCGCAGGGCCTCGCGGCCGCCGCGTCCGCGCCGCGCGCGCTCGGCGCCGTGGTGGCGGCATGCCTCGCGCTCACCTGGCTGAACCCGCACGTGTACCTCGACACGGTGCTCCTCGTCGGATCCGTCGCGGCCGGCCACGGCGACGGGCGCTGGGCGTTCGGCATCGGCGCGATGCTCGCGAGCTGCGTCTGGTTCACGCTCCTCGCCACCGCCGCGCGCGTGTTCGCGCCCGTGCTCGCCCGGCCCTCGGCCTGGCGGGTGCTGGACACCGTGATCGCGGCGGTGATGCTCGTGCTCGCCGTGCAGATCCTGCTGCCGCTCGCGCCCGCCGGCATGGGGGATGCGACGCGGATCGTCGCCGCCACCGCCGTATGCGTGCTGCTCGCCGGAGCCGTGGCCGTGTGGTCGGTGGCGCGGCGCCGGCGTCTGGCCGACGCGGACCGCGCCGCGCGGACGCCGGCCGCCGCGCCCACCTCGGATCCGGTCGGAACAGTCGAGGGGTCCGCGCTGTTGGACCGAGCATGACCGTCCCGCTCTCCATCCTCGACCTCGCCCCCATCGCCCCCGGGGAGACCGCCCGCGACAGCTTCCAGGCCTCCGTCGCCCTCGCCCAGCAGGCCGAGCGGAGCGGCTACCGCCGCGTCTGGTACGCCGAGCACCACAACATGGCGTCCATCGCGTCGAGCGCGACGAGCGTGCTCATCGCCCACGTCGCCAGCCAGACGTCCACCATCCGGCTCGGCTCCGGCGGCGTCATGCTGCCGAACCACTCGCCGCTCACCATCGCGGAGCAGTTCGGCACGCTCGAGACGCTGCACCCGGGACGCATCGACCTCGGCCTCGGCCGCGCCCCCGGCAGCGACCAGGCCACCTTCCGCGCCCTACGCCGCGACCCCGGATCCTCGGACCGCTTCCCGGAGGACGTCGTCGAGCTGCAGGGCTTCCTCGCGGGCGAGAGCCAGGTCCCCGGCGTCTCCGCGACCCCCGGCGCCGGTACGCGCGTGCCCCTCTACATCCTCGGATCCTCGACCTTCGGCGCCCAGCTCGCCGCGGCGCTCGGCCTGCCGTTCGCCTTCGCGTCGCACTTCGCGCCCGACATGCTGCTCGACGCCATCGCGATCTACCGCCGCGACTTCCGCCCGTCGGAGCAGCTCGACGCGCCCTACGCGATCGCCGGCATCAACGGCATCGCGGCCGACGACCGCGCCGACGCCGAGCGCCAGTTCGCCGAGGTCCGCCGTGCCCGCCTCATGATGCTGCTCCGTCAGAGCGGGCAGATCCCGGCCGAGCAGACCTTCACCGACGACGAGCTCGACCGCCTGCTCGAGGCCCCGGTCGGCGCGCACGTCGCCAGCATGATGACCTACACGGCCGTCGGCACGGGCGCAGAGGTGTCCGACTACGCGAACCGGTTCGCGGAGCAGGCGGGCGTCGACGAGGTCATCGTCGGCCACGCCTCGCAGCGCACGCCCGAGCGCCTCCGCTCGGTCGAGCTGATGGCGGACGCGCACGCCCTGGTCGCCGCGTAGCGCGTCGGTGGCCGACGACGCCGCGCCCGGGCCGGCGGATCCGCGCGCTGCCCTGGAGGCGGTGCGCGCCGACACCCTCGCGCTCATCCGCGGTCTCGACCGCGATGTCGCGGCGATCGTCGAGGCCCGCCAGGACGCCAACTCCGACGACGAGCACGATCCCGAGGGCGCGACCCTCGCGTTCGAGCGCTCGCAGTCCGACGCGATGATCCGCGAGGCGCGCGTGCGCCTGGCCGACGTCGACGCCGCGGTCGCCCGCCTCGACGCGGGCACCTACGGCCGCTGCGAGGTGTGCGGCGAGCCGATCCCCGCGGGCCGGCTCGAGATCCGCCCCGCCGCGCGCCGATGCGTCGCGCACGCCTGAGAGGCGGCCCGGCGCAGCTCGGGCGTCAGGCCCCGTCGTCGTCGAGGTCGAGGATCAGCTGCCGCAGCAGCCCCGCGAGCACGCCGCGGTCGGCGGCCGGCAGCGTCTCGAGCAGCTCCGCCTCCTCGGCGACGAGCCGCGTGATCGCGGTGTCCACGCGCGTGCGGCCCGCGTCCGACATCACCACGAGGATCCCGCGCCCGTCGTGCGGATCCGTGCGCCGCTCCACCAGTCCGCGCGCCACGAGCCGGTCGATCCGGTTGGTCATGGTGCCCGAGGAGACGAGCGTCTGCTGCAGGAGCGCCTTGGGGCTCAGCTGGTAGGGATCGCCCGCCCGCCGCAGCGCCGACAGCACGTCGAACTCCCACGACTCCAGCTCCGACTCCTGGAACGCCGAGCGCCGGGCGCGCTCCAGCAGCCGCGACAGCCGCCCGACGCGCGACAGCACCTCGAGCGGGGAGAAGTCGAGGTCGGGTCGCTCCCGCCGCCACGCGTCGACGATGCGGTCGACCTCGTCGCGGCTGGGCATCCCCCCATCATGCCGGTCCGGGGCGTCCGCCCGGTCGCTAGCGTGATGCGCATGGCCAGCCTCCCCTCCATCCGCTCCGTCATGCCGTGGTGGTACGTCGGCGCCCTGGCCACGTCCTTCCTCGTCGCCCTCCTCCTCGCCCCGGTCGCGAACCTCGTCCTGGCGGCGCCGCTGTGGACGGGCGTCATCGGCACCGCCATCCGCGACCGGCGCCGCGGGACCGAGCAGATGCTCCCCAGGCAGGAGGCCGCGGTCGCGATGGTGCTGACCCCGGGTCTGCTCGGGATCGCCGCCCTCCTCAGCCAGGTGTGGCCCCTCCAGCACGGCGCGTTCGATGCGCGCGTGCTCATCGGCGGAGCCGTCGGGATCGCGGTCTCCGGTGCGCTGTACCTCCTGCTCCGGATCCGCGGCGACCTCCGCCGGCGCCGAGGCCGCGACGCCTGACCACCCGCCGCGCCCGGGTCCTCCGCCGGCAGGCACCTCTGGCAGACTCGTCCTGCGCACGGCCGGACCGTGAGCGGTCCGCCTTGGTGTAACGGCAGCACTTCAGCCTTTGGAGCTGTGAGGTCCAGGTTCGAATCCTGGGGGCGGAGCCACGCCCGCCGGCCGCGCCGGACAGACGCACGAGGATCAGGGAGACCGCCATGACCGAGTCAGACAGCACGCCGAGGACCCGCGAGATCCCCATCGTCACCGGCGAGCTCGACGTCGACGGCGAGCCGCGCAGCCCCTCCATCGCGGTCGTGATCCTCGCGGCCGGCCAGGGCACCCGCATGCGCTCGCGCCTCCCGAAGGTCCTCCACCCCCTCGCGGGCCTGCCGCTCGTCGGCCACGTGCTCGCCACCGCCGAGGAGCTCGGCGCGCGCCACGTCGTCACCGTGGTGCGGCACGACCGCGACCAGGTCGTCGAGGTCGTGCGATCGCTCGCGCCCGACGCGCTCATCGTCGACCAGGACGAGATCCCCGGCACCGGCCGCGCCGTCGAGGTCGGCATCACGGCGCTGCCCGACGGCTTCACCGGCCAGGTCGTCGTGCTCTCGGGCGACGTGCCGCTGCTCGACGCCGCGACCCTCCGCTCGCTCGTCTCCGCGCACCGCCAGGCGCGCAACGACCTCACGCTCCTCACCGCGCGTCTCGACGACCCGACCGGCAACGGCCGCATCATCCGCGGCCAGGACGGCGCGTTCGAGGCGATCGTCGAGCAGAAGGACGCCACGGGCGAGCAGCTCCGCATCGACGAGGTCAACGCGGGCGTCTACGTCTTCGACGCCGAGGCGCTCCGCCAGACGCTCGGCGCGATCGGCACCGAGAACGCGCAGCGCGAGAAGTACCTCACCGACGCGGCCGACGTGATCCGCCGCGCGGGCGGCGCCATCGAGGCCCTCCCCGTGCGCGACAGCTGGCTCGTCGCCGGCATCAACGACCGGGTGCAGCTCACGGCCGCGGCCACCGAGCTGAACGCGCGCATCATCCGCCGCTGGCAGCTCGCGGGCGTGACCATCCAGGACCCGCGCACCACCTGGATCGACGTGAGGGCCACGCTCGCCGCCGACGTCACGGTCCTCCCGGGCACGCAGATCCTGGGCGCCTCCACGGTCGCCGCCGGCGCGACCGTCGGTCCCGACACGACCCTCCGCGACACCGAGGTCGGCGAGGACGCGACCGTCCGCCGCACCGACGCGGAGCTGGCCGTCATCGGCGCCCGCGCCACCGTCGGCCCGTTCTCGTTCCTCCGCCCCGGCACGCGCCTCGGCGACGACGGCAAGATCGGCGCGTACGTCGAGACGAAGAACGTCGAGATCGGCGAGCACAGCAAGGTCCCGCACCTCAGCTACGTGGGCGACGCGACCATCGGCGCGCACACGAACATCGGCGCGGGAGCGGTCTTCGCGAACTACGACGGGCACACGAAGCACCGCACCGAGGTGGGCGACCACGTGCACCTGGGCTCGCGGAACGTCCTCGTCGCACCGGTTAGGATCGGTACCGGCTCCTATACGGGTGCCGGTGCCGTCATCCGCAAGGACGTCCCGCCCGGCGCACTCGGCATCTCGGTGGCGCCGCAACGCAACATGGTCGGCTGGACCGAGGCCAAGCGGCCGGGCACCCCCGAGGCCCGGGCCGCGGTCGAGGCAGCCGACGGGCACCAGGACGCATCGTCCGGGACCGATCACACCGAGCAGCACTGACGAGACGGAGTCCCGTGTCCGCAATCAAGACCGCCGGAGAGAAGCGCCTCGTGATCGTCACGGGTCGCGCTCACCCCGAGCTCGCCGAGCAGATCGCGGAGGAGCTCGAGACGAGCCTCGTCCACACCGACGCGCGGACCTTCGCCAACGGCGAGCTCTACATCCGCTACGACGAGAGCGTCCGCGGCAGCGACGCGTTCGTCATCCAGTCGCACACCGCGCCCATCAACGAGTGGCTCATGGAGCAGCTCATCATGGTGGACGCGATGAAGCGGGCGTCGGCCAAGCGGATCACCGTGGTCGCCCCGTTCTACCCCTACGCCCGGCAGGACAAGAAGGGCCGCGGCCGCGAGCCGATCTCGGCCCGCCTCGTCGCCGACCTGTTCAAGGCCGCCGGCGCCGACCGCATCATGTCGGTCGACCTGCACGCCGCGCAGATCCAGGGCTTCTTCGACGGCCCCGTCGACCACCTCTTCGCGATGCCGGTGCTCCTCGAGCACATGCGCTCGGTGCTCGACTCGAAGACCCTCACGGTCGTCTCGCCCGACATGGGCCGCGTCCGCGTGGCCGACATCTGGAGCGACAAGCTCGGCGCGCCGCTCGCCATCATCCACAAGCGCCGCGACCCGAAGGTGCACAACCAGGTCACCGTGCACGAGATCGTCGGCGACGTGGCGGGGCGCGTGTGCCTCCTGGTGGACGACCTCATCGACACCGGCCGCACCATCGTCTCGGCCGCTGAGGCGCTGAAGAAGAACGGCGCCACGGGCGTCGTCGTCGCGGCCACGCACGCGGTCTTCTCCGACCCGGCGACGCAGATCCTCGACAGCCCGCACATCGACTCGGTCGTCGTCACGGACTCGCTGCCGATCCCCGAGGAGAAGCGCTGGGACAAGCTCACGGTGCTGCCCATCGCGCCGCTGCTGGCCCGCGCGATCCACGAGGTCTTCGACGACGGATCCGTCACGAGCATGTTCGACGGCGCGGCCTAGCCCGAGCCCCCGCGCCCGTCGGGCGGGACGGACCGGGATCAGTCCCGCGAGTTCCGCTCGACGACCTCGCGCGCGACGCGCCCCGACGGGATGAGCCCGAGCGACGTGATGTGCTCGTCCCCGCCGAAGGCGTACTTCGTGTAGCACTCGTACCCCACGACGCCCGGCCCGAAGAGCTGGAACCGCACCTCGTAGGAGGGGGAGTCGGGGCGCTCGTAGGCCACGAAGTCGGCGCAGGCCATGTCTGCCGTGCTCGCGCCCACGCGCACCATGGTGACGACGCCGGGGAGCAGCAGGCTCACGATCCCGACCACGACGACCACCCGCATCACGACGAGCGTGCGCCTGCTGCGCAGGCTCCGCGGGCGGTGCGGTTCGTAGCCCGCGAGCTCCGGGTGCTCGTCCTCGTCCATCCGGTCCAGTGTGACAGACGCCCCGCCGCCCGGGATGGGCGGCGGGGCGTCTGCGTGCGGCGAGGGCTAGTGCGTGTCCTCGGCCTCGATCTCGGAGCGGTCGCCGGACCACAGCGTGTGGAAGGTGCCCTCCCTGTCGGTGCGGTGGTACGTGTGCGCGCCGAAGAAGTCGCGCTGGCCCTGCACGAGGGCCGCGGGCAGGCGCTCGGAGGCGAGCGAGTCGTAATAGCTCAGCGCCGACGCGAAGCCGGGCACCGGGATCCCCGACAGCGCGGCGACCGAGACGACCCGGCGCCACGCCTGCTCGCCGTCGGCGACGGCCTTCGCGAAGTACGGGTCCTCGAGCAGCGTCGCGAGACCGGCGTCCTTCTCGTACGCCTCGACGATGCGGTTGAGGAACTGCGCGCGGATGATGCAGCCGCCGCGCCAGATCTCCGCGACCTTGCCCTTGTCGACGTCCCAGCCGTACTCCTTCGCGCCCGCGATGATCGCGTCGAAGCCCTGCGCGTACGCGACGACCTTGCTCGCGTAGAGCGCGGCGCGCACGTCGTCCTCGAAGGTCTCGCCCGCGGGCTGGATCTCGGGGCGGCTCGTGATCGTGGCCTGCACGGCCTTCCGCTGCTCGGGCTTCGACGACACGGCGCGCGCGAACACGGCCTCCGCGATCCCGCCCACCGGCACGCCGAGGCCCACCGAGTTCTGCACGGTCCAGACGCCGGTGCCCTTGGACCCGGCCTGGTCGACGATCACGTCGACCAGCGGCTTCCCGGTCGCAGCGTCCTTCTGTCGGAGCACCTCCGCGGTGATCTCGATGAGGTACGACTCGAGGTCGCCGCCGTTCCACTCCTCGAACACGTCCGCGATGGCGGCCGGCTCGTGGCCGCCGACGCGGCGCAGCAGGTCGAACGACTCGGCGATGAGCTGCATGTCGGCGTACTCGATGCCGTTGTGGATCATCTTCACGAAGTGGCCGGCGCCGTCGGTGCCGATGTGGGTCACGCAGGGCTTGCCCTCCGCGACCGCGGCGATCGACTCGAGGATCGGGCCGAGCGTCTCGTACGCCTCCGCGGTGCCGCCGGGCATGATGCTCGGGCCCTTCAGCGCGCCCTCCTCGCCGCCGGAGATGCCGGCGCCGACGAAGTGCAGGCCCTTCGCGCGGACCTCCTTCTCCCGGCGGATCGTGTCGGTGAACAGCGCGTTGCCGCCGTCGACGATGATGTCGCCCTCCTCGAACGCCTCGGTCAGCTGCTCGATGACGGCGTCCGTGCCGCGCCCGGCCTTGACCATGATGATCGCGGTGCGGGGCCGCTGCAGCGAGGCCGCGAACTCCTCGATCGTGGTGGCGGCGACGAAGCCCGCCTCGGGGTGCTCCTCGACGAGGTCGGTGGTCTTCTGGGTGGTGCGGTTGTACACCGCGACCGTGTTGCCCTCGCGGCTGGCGAGGTTGCGGGCGAGGTTCGAGCCCATCACCGCGAGCCCCACCACCCCGATGTTCGCCGTGGCCTTCTGGTCATCTGACATCTGATGCCTCCTTGTCGACAGTCGTGCTCAGGCTACGCCCGGGCTCCCGACCGTCAGCGGGGTCCCGGGGAGCGTCTCGTAGGATGACCAGGCGCACCCACACGGTCGCGCCGCACGAGTTCCTCACCGAACCGCAGGGAGTGATCCGCATCGACGCCGTCCGCCCGTTCCCGCCCGTGATCGTGATGGGGGTCTCCGGATCCGGGAAGTCCACGGTGGGCGAGCTGCTCGCGCAGGACGCCGGCGTCCCCTTCATCGACGGCGACGACCTGCACCCCGAGGCCGACCGTCGCAAGATGGCCGAGGGCCACGCCCTCGACGACGACGACCGCCGACCGTGGCTCGAGCACGTGGGCCGCGAGCTCGCCGGCCGCCCCGAGGGCGGACCCGTCGTCGCGTGCAGCGCGCTGAAGCGCTCCTACCGCGACATCCTCCGCGCCGCCGCGCCCGACGCCGTCTTCGTGCACCTGGCCGGCGACCACGAGCTGCTGGCCGAGCGCCTGGGCTCCCGCGAGGGCCACTTCATGCCGTCGAGCCTCCTCGCGTCGCAGTTGCGCACGCTCGAGCCGCTCGGCGACGACGAGCAGGGCATCACCCTCGACATCACCGACGATCCCGTGGCGCTCGCCGACGCGGCCGTGCGCGAGCTGCTGCCGGGCGGCCGGACGGCGTCGCCCGGCCGGGTCGACGACGCGCCCGCCACGTCGACCGAGCCCGCCGCGGCCGTGCCCGAGGCGGACGTCCCCGCGCTCGTGCGGGCCGCGCGCTCCGACGCCGACGTGCCGCGCGCCGACGCCGACGTGCCGCGCTCCGACGCCGACGTGCCGGGCGCCGACGCCCCGCGCCACGCGGCCGCCGTCCCCTCCGAGGACATACGCGACGCTGACGCGGTCCCGGCCGCAGCGACCGGAGACGGCGCCCCGGCTGCCGCGGTCCACGAGCCCATCCGGGTCGCGATCGTCGGCTGCGGCGTCATCGGCACGCACCACGCGCGCGTCCTCGCCGAGCACCCCGACTTCCGCGTCGCCGCGCTCGTGGACGTCACGGCCGCCACCGCCGACGAGCTCGCCGACGTGGTCGTCGACGAGCTGCGCGCCGACCGCCCGCGGGTGTTCGCGCACCTCGGCGACATGATCCGCGAGGACGCCGCCGAGCTCGTCGTGATCTGCACCCCGAGCGGCCTGCACATCGGCCTCGCGGAGGAGGCGCTCGCCGCCGGCCTCCACGTCGTCATCGAGAAGCCGCTCGACGTCGACCTGGCGCGCGGCCGCCGCATCGCCGAGCTCGCGCGCGAGGCCGCCGGGCGGGGGATCCTCTCCACCGTCATCAGCCAGCACCGCTTCAACCCGTCGAGCGTGGTCGTCGACCGGGCCGTGCGCTCCGGCCGCCTCGGCCGCCTCACCTCCGCGGTCGCCAGCGCGCCGTGGTGGCGCAGCCAGGGCTTCTACGACTCGGGCCACTGGCGCGGCACGTGGGACCTCGACGGCGGCGGCGCCCTCATGAACCAGGGCGTGCACACGCTCGACCTCCTCGTCTCGTACCTCGGCCGTCCGGTCGAGGTGTACGCGCAGACCGCGCTGCTCGCGCACGAGGGCATCGAGGTCGAGGACGTCGCGGTCGCCGTGATCCGATTCGCCTCGGGCGCCCTCGCGACCCTGCAGGCGACCACCGCCGGCTACCCGGGCCTCGACACGCGGGTGCAGGTGCAGGGCACGCGCGGATCCGCCGTCATCGAGGCCGGATCCCTCACCTACTTCCACGCGGCGCCCGAGTCGGGCGTGCCCGCCCAGGCGGACGTGCGGAACGACGCCGAGCTCGAGCTGCACGCGGCCGACCTGCCGCGCTCGCCGCGACTCGACAACACCTACCTCGAGGGCCACTACCGGCAGTACGACGACATCGCCGACGCCCTGCGCACGGGCCGCCCCGCCGGGGTCACCGTGGACGACGCGTTCGTGTCGCTCGCGACCGTGGTCAGCGTCTACGTCTCGGCGACGCTCGGCGCGCCCGTCGCGTTCGAGGACGTCGTCGACGGCGTGCACGACGGCCTGCGCCTCCGGGTCGGGCAGTCCACGCCGCCCGCGCCGGGATCCCCGTCGCCCGCCGCCGCGGACGCGTCGACCGGGGAGGCGTCCGTCCGCTAGGATCGGGGGTTGAACTTCGGCGAGGGATCGCAGGGGCCGTGCGCGAGCACGGCGGCGGTCCGTTATCGACGCGGTGGACGGGGCTCGCACCTCATTCCTCACGCGCAAGCGTTCGAGCAGACGACAGACACACGACGCGAGCCCTCACGGGCCGCAATTGGAGCGACACCATGGTTGACAACAACCTCGCCGCTGAGCTGCGCACGCAGTTCGGCAAGGGCGCGGCCCGCAAGATCCGCGCGGTCGGCAAGATCCCCGCGGTCATCTACGGCCACGGCACCGACCCGCAGCACGTCACCCTCCCGGGTCACGAGCTCATGCTCATCATCCGCAAGGCGAACCAGATCATCACGCTCGACATCGAGGGCACGCCGCAGCTCGCGCTGGTGAAGGACGTCCAGAAGGACCCCGTGCGCCAGATCATCGAGCACGTCGACCTCATCGTCGTCCGCCAGGGCGAGCGCGTCGAGGTCGAGGTCCCGATCCATGTCGAGGGCGAGTCCTACCCCGGCACGATCCACAGCCTCGAGTACACGTCCATCACGGTCGAGGTCGAGGCCACGCACATCCCGGAGCGCTTCGTCGTCTCCATCGAGGGCTTCGAGGACGGCACGCAGGTCTCGGCCGGCCAGGTCGACCTGCCCGCAGGCGCCGTGCTGGTCACCGACCCCGAGACGCTCGTGCTCGCGGTCTCCGTGCCCCAGCTCGACCTCACGACCGACGCCGAGGACGAGGACACCGTCGCCGAGGGCGACGCGGATGTCGCGGTCACCGACGACGGCGCCACCGGCGACCAGTCCGGCGACGACAAGTAGCCACCACCCGCGGCCCCGGCCGCACGCACGACAGCACCACGGAGCCCGTCGGCCGCCGTCCGGGACACCGGCAGCGGCCGGCGGGCTCCGCGCATCCGCCCCGAGGATGCGACGACCTGAGGGAGAACGCACGTGGACGACCGGACCCTGCTCGTGGTCGGCCTCGGCAACCCCGGCCCGCAGTACGCGGGCACGCGGCACAACGTCGGCCAGATGGCGCTCGACGTGCTCGCCGACCGGATGCGCGCCACCTTCCGCTCGCACCGCGCCAACGCGCAGGTCGCGGAGGGTCGCGCGGTCCCCGGTGGTCCGAAGCTCATCCTCGCGAAGCCGAACTCGTTCATGAACCTGTCCGGCGGGCCGGTCGCGAACCTCCTCAAGTACTTCTCGCTCGAACCCGCGCAGCTCGTCGTCGCGCACGACGAGCTCGACATCCCGTTCGACTCCATGAAGCTCAAGCAGGGCGGCGGGCACGGCGGCCACAACGGGATCCGCGACATCATCTCCTCCGCGGGCACGGGCGACTTCACGCGCGTGCGCATCGGCATCGGCCGTCCGCCCGGCCGCCAGGACGCCGCCGACTTCGTGCTCAAGCCCTTCTCCTCCACGGAGCGCCAGGTGCTGCCGAACGTCCTCGAGGACGCGGCCGACGCCGTCGAGATGATCGCCGCCGAGGGCCTCATCGCGGCGCAGCTGCGCTTCCACACCGCCGCGTCCTGATCCCCGCGCGTCCGCCCTCGGCGGACGACGGCGAGCGCGTCGGTGGCGGCGCGTACGATCATCTGGTGATCCTCCAGGGCTTGATCCCGGCGCTCTCGCGCGCCTCCACGTTCGACGACGCCCTCGCATCGGCCTCCCGCGACGCCGACTTCTCCCTCACCGAGGGGCTCCAGGGACCGCTGCTCGCGGGGCTCCTGCGCCAGCGCATCCAGCGCGGCATCCCGGGGTGCCTGCTCGTCGTCACCGCCACCGGCCGCGAGTCCGAGGGCATGCGCCGCAGCCTCGACGCCGTGCTGCCGGACGCCGAGATCCTCGAGTTCCCCGCGTGGGAGACGCTGCCGCACGAGCGGCTGAGCCCGAGCGCCGAGATCGTGGGCAAGCGGATCCATGCGCTCCGCCGCATGGAGCAGTGGCACGCCGCGCTCGGGCAGGGCGCCCGCGAGGTGCCGGCCGACCGGGTGCGCCCGCTCGTGATCGTCGCCTCGGTGCGCGCGGCGCTGCAGCCGGTCGCCGACAACCTCACCGAGCTCGCGCCCGTGCAGCTCGCCACCGGCAGCCGCGGGCACGACCTGTCCGAGCTCGCGGTGCGGCTGGTCGACCTGGCGTACTCGCGCGTCGACATGGTCACCCGCCGCGGCGAGTTCGCGGTGCGCGGCGGCATCCTCGACGTCTTCCCGCCCGTGTCCGACCACCCCGTGCGCGTCGAGTTCTTCGGCGACGAGGTCGACCAGATGCGGCCGTTCGCGGTAGCGGACCAGCGCTCGCTCGACGAGACCGTCGACTCCGTCGAGCTGCCGCCGAGCCGCGAGCTGCTGCTGAGCGCGCCCGTGCGCCAGCGTGCCCGCGAGATGCAGCACGAGTTCCCGAACCTGCAGCAGATGCTCGCGAAGATCGCCGAGGGCATCCCCGTCGAGGGCATGGAGTCGCTCGCGCCCGCGCTCGTCGACAGGCTCGTCCCGGTCACGCACTACCTGCCGGTCGACGCGGCCATCGCGGTCGTCTCGCCCGAGCGCGTGTCCACCCGCGCGCAGAGCCTCGCGGACACGAACCGCGAGTTCCTCGACGCCGCGTGGAACGCCGCGACCGCGGGCGCGCAGGCGCCCATCGACCTCGCGTCCGGCGACTTCCTCTCCCTCGGCCGGCTGCGCGACGCGCGCGGTCCCCGCCGCTGGTGGACCCTCTCCGGCTTCCAGGCCACCGACGTGCTGCCGGAGGACCTCGGGATCGACGAGGTCATGACCGTGCGCATCCAGGCGGATCCCGTGCCGAGCTTCGCGGGCAACGCCGACGGCGCCATCGAGCACGTGCGCGAGCGCCTGGCCGCCGGCTGGTCCGTGGGCGTCGTGGCCCAGGGATCCGGGCTCGTCGAGCGCGCCGACACCGTGCTGCGCGAGGCGGGCGTGCCCGCGCGCGTGGTCGAGGAGTTCCCCGCCGAGCCCGAGCCCGGCATCGCCTACCTGCTCCGCTCCGCCATCGACGCGGGCTTCGAGATGCCCGAGGTCAAGCTCGCGCTCCTCACCGAGAGCGAGTTCTACGGGCGCGCCGCCGGGTACGACAGCCGCCAGGTCAAGAAGCTCGCCACCCGGCGCAAGAACGTGGTGGATCCGCTGCAGCTGAAGACCGGCGACCACGTCGTGCACACCACGCACGGCATCGGGAGGTTCGTGGAGCTCACCCAGCGCGAGGTCTCCTCGGGCGGCCGCAACGCCGTGAAGACCCGGCGCGAGTACCTCGTCATCGAGTACGCGCCCTCGAAGCGCGGCTACCCGGGCGACAAGCTCTTCGTGCCCACCGACCAGCTCGACCTCCTCAGCCGCTACGTCGGCGGGGAGGAGCCGTCGCTCAGCAAGATGGGCGGCAGCGACTGGGCCGCCGCGAAGGGCAAGGCGCGCCGGGCCGTCCGCGACATCGCGGTCGAGCTCGTGAAGCTGTACTCGGCGCGCATGGCGTCGCGCGGACACTCCTTCCCGCCGGACACCCCGTGGCAGCGCGAGCTCGAGGAGGCGTTCCCCTTCATGGAGACGCCCGACCAGCTCACCGTCATCGACGAGGTCAAGCGCGACATGGAGAGCCCCATCCCCATGGACCGCCTCATCTCGGGCGACGTCGGCTTCGGCAAGACCGAGATCGCCGTGCGGGCCGCGTTCAAGGCCGTGCAGGACGGCAAGCAGGTCGTGATGCTCGTGCCCACCACCCTGCTCGTGAAGCAGCACTTCGAGACGTTCTCCGAGCGCTTCGCCGGGTTCCCCGTGCACCTGCGCCAGCTCAGCCGCTTCCAGTCCGAGAAGGAGTCGCGCGAGACCGTCAAGGGCCTCGAGGACGGATCCGTCGACGTCGTCATCGGCACGCACCGCCTGCTCACGGGCAGCATCGCGTTCAAGGACGTGGGGCTCGTCATCATCGACGAGGAGCAGCGGTTCGGCGTCGAGCACAAGGACGCGCTGAAGAAGCTGAAGGCGAACGTGGACATCCTCGCGATGTCGGCCACGCCGATCCCGCGCACGCTCGAGATGGCCGTCACGGGCATCCGCGAGATGTCGACGCTCGCGACCCCGCCGGAGGACCGGCACCCGATCCTCACCTTCGTGGGCCCGAACAGCGAGAAGCAGATCGCCGCGGCCATCCGTCGCGAGCTGCTGCGCGAGGGCCAGGTGTTCTTCGTGCACAACCGCGTCTCGAGCATCAACCGGGTCGCGTCGGAGCTCGCCGAGCTCGTGCCCGAGGCGCGCGTCGCCGTCGCGCACGGCAAGATGAGCGAGGCGATGCTCGAGCAGGTCATCGTCGACTTCTGGGAGCGGAAGTTCGACGTGCTCGTGTCGACCACCATCATCGAGACCGGCCTCGACATCGCGAACGCGAACACGCTCATCATCGACCGGGCCGACAAGTACGGCCTCAGCCAGCTGCACCAGCTGCGCGGTCGCGTCGGCCGCGGGCGGGAGCGCGCGTACGCGTACTTCCTCTACGACGCCGACAAGCCGCTGTCCGAGACGGCGCACGACCGGCTGTCCACCATCGCGGCGAACAACGAGCTGGGATCCGGCATGCAGGTCGCGCTGAAGGACCTCGAGATCCGCGGCGCCGGCAACCTGCTGGGCGGCGAGCAGTCCGGCCACATCCAGGGCGTCGGCTTCGACCTGTACCTGCGGATGATCGGCGAGGCCGTCTCCACGTTCCGTGGCGACGTGGCCGAGGGCCAGACCGAGCTGCGGCTCGAGCTGCCGGTCGATGCGCACATCCCCGAGGAGTACGTCGACAGCGAGCGGCTGCGCCTCGAGGCGTACCAGAAGCTGTCCACGGCGGCCTCGCCCACGGCCGCCGACGACCAGATCGACCGGGTCATCGAGGAGCTGGCGGACCGCTACGGCGAGCCGCCCGTGGAGGTCGACAACCTCGTGCGGGTCTCGCGGCTGCGTCGCGTGGCGCAGCGGGCCGGCCTCAGCGAGGTCGTCGCGATGGGGCCGAACCTCCGCATCGCGCCGGCCGACCTCGCCGACAGCAAGCAGGTGCGCCTGCAGCGCATGTACCCGGGAAGCCGGCTGTTCGCGCAGACCAACGCGGTCACCGTGCCGCTGCCCAAGCGCGACGGCGAGCCGCTGCCCGACGCCGAGCTCGTGGACTGGGTGCGGCAGCTGCTCGACGCCGTGTTCACGGTGGAGCCGGCGCCGGCCGCGAAGGAGTCCGCGCCGAAGGCGTGATCGACGACGGGCCGATGGGCGCCTAGGCGCGCGCCGGCCCGCCGTCCGCGTGCGCGGGGAAGTCGTCGCGCGTCGCGTCGTCGCCGTCCGTGGGGGCGCCGTCACGGCGCGCACGACGGCTGCGGATGGAGAGCGTGATCGCGGCGGCGACCATCGAGACGCCCGAGCCGAGCAGCACCGCGAGGGTCCCCTCGTCGCGCACCTCGTCGAGGCCCGCGAACGCCAGCTCGCTCATCAGCAGCGACACCGTGAAGCCGATGCCGCCGAGGAGCGCGACCGTCACGAGGTCCGGCAGCGCGAGGCCGCCCGGTGCGCCACGTCGGCGCGCGACGGCCGCGCCGACGAGCCCGCCCGCGGTGATCCCCACGAGCTTGCCGACGGGCAGCGCCAGCGCGATGCCCCAGAACGCGGGCGCCAGCTCGGCGAGGCCCACGGCGGGGATCGCGACGAGCGCGGCGGAGAACGCGAACAGGGGCAGCACGATCCCGTTCGATGCGGGCTCCAGGGCGTGCGCCGCGCGGAGGCCGGAGATGCGGGGGAGCGCGAAGCCGAGGGCGACGCCCGCGATGGTCGCGTGGATCCCGGAGGAGAGCGTCGCCCACCACGTCACGAGGGCGATGAGCACCAGCAGCGCGACCACGGCGATCCGCGCGACACCCGTCCGCCCGGCGCCGAGGCGGCCGACGACCGCGAACAGGACGACCCCCGCGACCGCGAGGCCGAGCGCGCCCAGCTCGAGGTCGGTCGTGAAGAAGACCGCGATGATCACGATGGCGATGAGGTCGTCGAGCACCGCGAGCGCCAGCAGGAACACGCGCACCGCGGCGGGGAGCCCCCGGCCGAACACCGCGAGCACGCCGAGCGCGAAGGCGATGTCGGTCGCGGTGGGCACGGGCCAGCCCCGCGCGAATCCGCTGCCGGCGGTGATGGCGAGGTAGACGAGCGCCGGGACGATGACGCCGCCGACGGCGGCGATCGCGGGCACGAGGGCGCGCGAGACGCTGTCCAGCTCGCCCGCGAGAAATTCGTGCTTGAGCTCGACCGCGACGATGAAGAAGAAGACGACGAGCAGGCCGTCGCTCACCCAGTGCCGGAGCGTGAGGTCGACGCCGATCGCGGGGACGGCGAGGTGCCCGTCCGCCCACGCGATGAGCCCGGGACCCGCGGGCGTGTTCGCGACGACCAGGCCGACGACGGCCGCGAGGAGGAGGAGTCCGGCGGCGACGCGCTCGGAGCGGATGAGGGCGGTCATGGGCGCCTTCCGGGGTCGATGGATGCGGAGACGGTCACCCGCCGCCGACCAGACTTCCCGGCACACCGCGGACGAGCCTACCCGCGGCCCGGTGCGAGGATGGCGGGATGAGCGAGCCCGCGTCCCCGTCCGCATCCGCCGCCGACGCCGCGTCCGCCGCCGTCGCGGAGCTCGCCGCCGCGATGGCCGTGCTGCGCGCGCCCGACGGCTGCGTCTGGAACCGCGGGATGACGCACCGGACCCTCGTCCCGTACCTCCTCGAGGAGAGCCACGAGCTCGTCGAGGCCATCGAGACCGACGACGTCCCCGGCATGCGCGAGGAGCTCGCCGACGTGCTCCTCCAGGTCGTCTTCCACGCCGACATCGCGCGCACCGAGGGCGAGGGCTTCGACCTCGCCGACGTCGCCCGCACCGCGACGGAGAAGATGGTGCGCCGCCACCCGCACGTCTTCGGCGACGAGCGCGCCGACACGGTCGAGGAGGTCCTGCGCGTCTGGGGCGCCGCCAAGGACCGCGAGAAGTCGGCGCGCACGAGCGTCGTCGACGGGATCCCCATGGGCATGCCCAGCCTGGCCCTCGCCGACAAGCTGCTCGGCCGGGCGGAGCGCATCGGCCTGCTCGAGGCGGACGCCCCGGCCGCGATCCCGGTCGACGACGAGGACGACCTCGGCCGGCTGCTCCTCGCGGTGGCGGTCTCGGCCAGGTCGCGCGGCCTGGACGCGGAGCGCGCGCTGCGGACGACGCTGCGGTCGCTGACGGCGGAGGTCCGGGCGGCAGGGATCCGGGCGGCGGAGTCCCGGACGGCGGAGCACGAGCCCGCCGACGGCGAGCCGG
>NZ_QWGT01000031.1 GCF_003576405.1 Clavibacter lycopersici | reverse complement strand
GCCGAACCGCTCGGCGGCGAGCCGCACCGATCCGTCGCGGGCCGCGCTCGCCTCGGCCGCGGTCAGCGTGCGGTCGGGCGCGCGGAAGCGGAGCGCGAACGTGAGCGAGCGCGTCCCCTCCTCGACCCCGGGGCCGCGGTAGTCGTCCACGAGCCGCGCGGTCTCGAGCAGCTCGCCCGCGCCCTCGACAACCGTGCGGAGGAGCTCCCCCGCGGGGACCTCGAGCGGCACCACGAGGCTGAGGTCCTGCGTGGCGACGGGCATCGAGGTGAGCGTTCGCACGTCGACGGCACCGCCCGCGAGGGAGACGAGCAGGTCGAGGTCGACCTCGGCGAGCGCGACGCGCTCGGGCAGGTCGAGCTCGGCGGCGAGCGCGGGCAGGAGCTCGCCCGCGAGCCCCAGGATCACGGGCCCGTCGGGCGTGACGGCCTCGACCGCGGCCGTGCGGCCCGGGTGCATGGCGATGTGCGCGCCCTGCTCGAAGCGGATCTCCACGCCCACCGCGTGCGCGAGCTGCCGCACTGCGTCGAGCGCGTCTACGAGGCCGGCCCGCTGCGCGGGGGTGCCCGGCTGCTTCGGGACGGCGTCGCCGAGGATCAGCACGCCGACATGGCGCGGCTGCGGCGGGATGCCCGCGTCGAGCGCCCGCAGCGCATCCGCGTCGGGACGCGCCGCGCCCGGCGGCATCTCGGGCGACCCGTACGCCACTCCCGCGCGGGGCAGGAACACCGTGCCGGTCTCGAAGAGCGCGAGGTCGGTGGATCCGCGCGACAGGTTGCGGCGCGCGATGTCGATGAGCCCCGGCAGCAGCGAGCGGCGGAGGAACGGGAACGCGACGTCGAGCGGGTTCGCCAGCCGGACCGCAGGGGCGTCCTCGCGGTCGGCCGCGCCGAAGCGCGCGTTCTGCGCCTCGGACGAGAACGGCGACCCCATGACCTCGGTGAACCCGCCCGCGGCGAGCGCGATCGACGCCTGGCGGCGGAGGCGCTGCGCGGCGGTGAGCCCGCGGCCGGGGGGCGCGACGGGCAGCACGGCGGGGATGCGGTCGTAGCCGACGATGCGCGCGACCTCCTCCACGAGGTCGGCCCGGTCGCGGAGGTCCGGTCGCCAGGTGGGCGGCGTGACCCGCAGGACGCCGTCGGACTCCTCGAGCGCGCAGCCCACGTCGACGAGCGCGTGGCGCACCTCGTCCGCGGTGTAGTCGACGCCGACGAGCGAGGCCGGGTAGCCGAGCGGGAGCTCGACGGCAGCCGGCGGCGCGGTCGTGTCGAGGATCGAGCCGAGGCCCTCCGCGTGGCCGCCGGCGAGCTCCTCGAGGAGCTGCACGGCGCGTGCGGCGGCGGCGGGCGCGATGCGCGGATCCACTCCCCGCTCGAAGCGCTTGGACGCCTCGCTCGGCAGCTTGTGCCGGCGGGCCGTGCGCGCGATCGACACGGGGTCGAAGCCGGCCGCCTCGATCAGCACCCGGCTGGTGCCCGCGCCGATCTCGGTGGAGGCGCCGCCCATGACGCCCGCGAGTCCGACGGGCCCCGAGTCGTCCGCGATGACCAGGTCCTCCGTGTGCAGGGCGCGCTCGCGCCCGTCGAGGGTCACGAGCGTCTCGCCCTCGGCCGCGCGCCGGACGACGATGCCGCCCTGTAGCCGGTCGAGGTCGTAGGCGTGCAGCGGCTGGCCGAGCTCGAGCATGACGTGGTTCGTGATGTCGACGGCGAGCGAGATGGAGCGGACGCCCGCGAGCGTGAGGCGCGACACCATCCACGGCGGGGTCGGCCGGGACAGGTCGAGGCCGGAGACGACGCGCGTGACGAAGACGTCGGCGCCGACGCGGCCGCGGATCGGGGCGGCGTCGTCGACGCGCACCTCCACTCCCGCGACGGGTGCGTCGGCGGCGAGCAGGGCGAGGGCGTCGGCCGGATCGGTGAACGCGGCACCCGTGGCGTGCGCGTACTCGCGGGCGATCCCGCGGATCGAGAACGCGTAGCCGCGGTCGGGCGTGACGTTGACCTCGACCGCCCGGTCGTCGAGGTGCAGGAGCGCCAGCGCGTCCGTGCCGACCTCGGGGTCGAGGCCGAGCGAGGAGAGGACGAGGATCCCGTCGTGCTCCTCCCCCAGGCCGAGCTCGCGGGACGACGCGATCATGCCGTCGGACACGTGCCCGTACGTCTTCCGGGCGGAGATGGGGAACGGGCCGGGGAGCACGGCGCCGGGCAGGCTCACCACGACCTTGTCGCCGACGACGAAGTTGTGCGCGCCGCAGACGATGCCGCGGACGTCACCGCCGCCGTCCGCCGCCGTGGCGCCCTCGGGCGCGACGCGGACGGAGCACCAGTTGATGGTCTTGCCGTTGGTCTGCGGCTCGGGGGTCGCCTCGAGCACCTGCCCGACGACGACGGGGCCCGAGATCGAGAACGCGTGCACGTCCTCCTCCTCCAGGCCCACCTTCACGAGGGAGGCGTGGACGTCCTCGGGGGTGACCCCGGCGGGGAGCTCGACGTGCTCGCCGAGCCAGCTGATCGGGATCCTCACGACTACACCACCATCCCGAACTGCGCGCCGAATCGGATGTCGCCCTCGACGATGTCGCGCATGTCGGAGAGGTCGTTGCGGAACATGAGGGTGCGCTCGGTGCCCATGCCGAACGCGAAGCCCTGGTACTCGTCCGGGTCGATGCCCGCGGAGCGCAGCACGTTCGGGTTCACCATGCCGCAGCCGCCCCACTCGATCCAGCGGGGTCCGCCCGCGGCTGCCGGGTGCCACACGTCCATCTCGGCGCTGGGCTCGGTGAAGGGGAAGTAGTTGGGGCGCAGGCGGATGCGCGCGTCCTGTCCGAACATCGAGCGCGCGAAGTGCTCGAGCGTCCCGCGCAGGTGCGCCATGGTGAGGCCGCGGTCGATGGCGATGCCCTCGATCTGGCGGAACGCGGGCGTGTGCGTCGCGTCCAGCTCGTCGCTGCGGAAGGTGCGGCCCTGCGCGATCGTGTAGACGGGCAGCTCGTCGGCGAGCAGCGTGCGGATCTGCACGGGCGAGGTGTGCGTGCGGAGCACCAGGTGCGCGTCGGTCGGATCCACGTAGAAGGAGTCCTGCATCGCGCGCGCCGGGTGGTCGGGCGGGAAGTTGAGCGCGTCGAAGTTGAACCACTCGCTCTCGAGCTCGGGGCCCTCGTTCACCTGCCAGCCCATGCCGACGAAGATGTCGGCGATGCGCTCCTCGAGCATGGTGAGCGGGTGGCGGGCGCCGGCGCGCCAGCGGCTCGGCAGCGCGGTGACGTCGACGGCCTCGGCCACCAGGCGCGCGGCGGCCTCCTGCTCCTGGATCTCCGCCTCGCGCGCCTGGAACGCCTGCGTGACGCGGGCGCGCGACTGGCCGACGAGCTTGCCCGCGTCCTTGCGCTCGGCGGGCGGCAGCGAGCGGAGCGATCCGTTCAGCCGGGCGAGCGGGGACGCCTCGCCGATGTGGGCGGAGCGCGCCTGGGCGAGCGACGCGGAGTCGGTGGTCGCGGCGAGAGCGGCCATCGCCTGCTCCACGGCGGCGCCGACGGTCTCCTCGGAGATCTGGGGTTCGGACATGAGGCCCGAGTCTACCGATCGGGTGCCGCCGTCCCGGCCCGCGGCCGGCGTCCCCTCGGCGCACGACGGGCCCGCCGCGGCGTGCGCGACGGGCCCGTGTCGGCGGTGAGATCCGCCGGGTGGAGCGGCTACGCCCCCTGCGAGGTCCCGGCCGCGACGGTCTTCGCCGCACGCGGTCCCCGCTTGCGGGCGAGGCGCCGCGCGATGGTGGACACCGTGAGGTTGAGCACGAGGTACATGCCCACCATGACCACGAAGATCGGCAGCGAGTTGGCGCGGCTCGTGGCCTCGAGGATCAGCTCGCCCTGCTTGGTGAGGCCCACGAGGCTCACGATGGTGCCGAGCGCGGTGTCCTTGATGAGCACCACGAGCTGGGCGACGATGATCGGCAGCATCGTCCGGAACGCCTGCGGGAACTCCACGAGCAGCCGGTTCTGCAGCGGCCGGAGCCCGATCGCGAGACCCGCCTCGCGCTGTCCGCGCGGCAGGCCGAGGATCCCGGAGCGCAGCGCCTCGCCGATGATCGCGCCGTTGTAGAGCGTGAGCGCCGTCACGACCGACCAGTACGGGCCGATGGGGAAGATCAGGTAGATGAACAGCATCATCAGCAGCACGGGCATGCCGCGGAAGAACTCGAGCACCACGGTGACGGCGTAGCGGATCACGCGGTGCTCGCTCATGCGGAGGAGCGCGAGCACCATGCCGAGGAGGATCGCGAGGACCGCGGCGACCGCGGCGGACTGCAGCACGACCCACAGGCCCTGGAGCAGCAGGTTCCACACGAGCGGGTCGTTGAGCACGAGCCAGCGCTCGGCGCTGAACTGCCCCGCCTGCTGCAGCTTCACGGCGGCGAAGGCGAGCACGGCGACGAGGACGACGCCCGTGACGACGGAGAGGATGCGCGAACGCCGGCGGGCACGGGGACCGGGGACGTCGTAGAGGACCTGGCTCATCGGGAGACCGCCACTCGCTTCTCGAGGTGGTCCGCCAGCTGGCCGAGCGGGACCGTGATGATGAGGTAGAAGAACGCGACGCCCACGAAGACCCAGACGACCGCGTCGCCGTTGGCGTTCGCGACGTCGCGGCCCACGTTGAACAGCTCGTAGATGAAGTACGCGCCCGCGATCGACGTGTTCTTCGTGAGCGCGATGACCACGTTGATCAGCGGCGGCACGACCGTGCGCACGGCCTGCGGCAGGATCACCGACACGAGCGTCTGCGAGAACGTCAGCCCGATGCTGCGCGCCGCCTCTGCCTGGCCGACGGGCACGCTGTTGATGCCGGAGCGGATCGCCTCCGCGAAGAAGGGCGCCGTGTACAGCGTGAGCGCGAGCACCGCGGCCGTCATGAACGGCAGCGCACCGGAGATCGACGTGATCACGACGCTGAAGAAGGTGAAGACGAGCAGCAGCGGGGTGTTCCGCAGCAGCTCGACGTAGGCGGTGGAGGTGGCCCTGAGGCTCGCGACCGGCGAGATCCTCATCGCGGCGATCACGATCCCCAGCGGGAGGGCGAACAGCACGGTGAGCCCGAGGAGGCGCAGCGTGCCGCCGAACCCCCGCAGGAACACGTCGAGATTGTCGAGGATCACGTCCACGGCACACCTCCTATGGTCGGCACCCGGCGCGGCGGGGCGATGGTCGGATCCGGGCTCGGGCGGCCCGGACAGGGGACGGGTCCCGCGCGCGCATCAGCGCACGCGGGACCCGGGTGGGACTAGTAGCGGTCGATGGCCGGGGGCTCCGGCGTGTCGATGACCGTGCCGGCCGTCGCCTCGAACAGGCGCGCCCAGGTGCCGTCGTCGTAGGCCTCCTGCAGCGTGTCGTTGATGAACGTGCGGAACGCCTCGTCGTCCTTGGCGATGCCGATGCCGTAGGGCTCCTCGGTGAAGGTCTCGCCGTCGCCGACGAGCTTGAACTCGCCCTCGTTCTGGTCGATGAAGCCGGAGAGGATCACGTTGTCGGTGGTGACCGCGGAGACCTGGCCGTTGCGCAGCGGGTCGAGGCACTTGCTGTAGACGTCGGTGGGCACGACGACCGCGCCGAACGTGGCCTCGATGTTCGCGGCGGGGGTGGATCCGGCGACGGAGCAGACCTGCTTGCCGCGGACGTCCTCGGGCGTGTTGATCGTGGTGTCGTCCGCGAGGACCATCAGCGCCTGGCCGGCGACGTAGTAGGGACCCGCGAAGTCGACGACCTCCTTGCGCTTGTCGTTGATCGTGTAGGTCGCGACGACCGCGTCGACCGAGCCGTTCTGGATGAAGGGCTCGCGGTTCGCGGACACCGTCTCCGTGAACTCGATGTCGTCGAAGCCGATGCCGAGCTTGCTGGCGACGAGCGCCGCGATCGCGACGTCGAAGCCGGCGGGCTTGCCGTCGAGGCCCGCGAGGCCGAACAGCGGCTGGTCGAACTTGGTGCCGACCTTCATGGAGCCGGCCTCGACGAGGCGCGCCATCGTGGTGCCCTCGTCGAACGTGGGGTCCTCCGTGAGCTCGAGCTTGTACGGGCCGTCGCCGTTGGCGGGGGCGTCGGTGCCCGCGTCGACGGCGCCGCCGGATGCGCTGCCGGGGCTGCCGCAGCCGGTGAGGCCGACGACGACCGCCGCGGCGGCCGCGAGGATGGTGAGGTTCCTGTGCTTCATGGTTCCCGTTTCTTGGCTGGTGAGGTGGGTGACGGAGGCGATGGGGATCGCTCGTGGTGCGTGGTGCGGGTGGTGCGGTGGTGCGGCGCCCGGACGCGCCTGCCTCGACGGCGTCCGGGTGCGGTGTGCGGGAGGGCGACCGGCCCTCCGCGCGCGTCAGTGGGCGAGGATCTTCGAGAGGAAGTCCTTCGCGCGGGGGCTCTGCGGGTGGTCGAAGAACTCGGCGGGGGTCGTGTCCTCCTCGATGGCGCCGTCGGCCATGAAGATCACGCGGTCGGCGGCCTTGCGGGCGAAGCCCATCTCGTGGGTGACGACCATCATCGTCATGCCGTCCTTCGCGAGGCCGACCATGACGTCGAGGACCTCGGTGATCATCTCGGGGTCCAGCGCCGAGGTGGGCTCGTCGAGGAGGATCAGCTTCGGGTCCATCGCCAGCGCGCGGGCGATCGCGACGCGCTGCTGCTGGCCGCCGGAGAGCTGGGCCGGCATCTTCTGCGCCTGGTTGGCGACGCCGACGCGGTCGAGGAGCTCCATGGCCCGCTTCTCCGCCTCGGCCTTGCCCTGCTTGCGCACCTTGATGGGGCCGAGGGTCACGTTCTCGAGCACGGTCTTGTGCGCGAAGAGGTTGAAGGACTGGAACACCATGCCGACGTCCGCGCGCAGTCGCGCGAGCTCGGCGCCCTCGGACGGGAGGTCCTGGCCGTCGATCGTGATGGTGCCGTCGTCGATGGTCTCGAGCCGGTTGATCGCGCGGCACAGGGTCGACTTGCCGGACCCGCTGGGGCCGATGACGACGACGACCTCGCCGCGGTTCACCGTGGTCGAGATGTCCTTGAGGACGTGCAGGTCCCCGAAGTGCTTGTTGACGTGGGATACGACGACCAGGGGCTCGCCGACCGCTGCTGCGGCGGGCGAGGCGGGGGCCGCCGTCGGGCTCTGCTCCATGCGAACACCATATCCGTGACGGTGTTTCGTCCGCGTTTCCGCGGGGCATCGTCACCCACTCGTGACGAGCCCGCCGCTTTTCCGCCGATCAGAGCCGATGTCGGGGCGATCCGACGACCGCTCACCCGTCAGGTGTCCGGCCCGGGATCGTCAGGCGCGCTGCGCGAACGCCGACTCGTAGAGGCAGACGGACGCGGCCGTCGCGAGGTTCATCGACTCGGCCTGTCCGTAGATGGGCACGACCACGGCGCGGTCCGCGAGGGCGAGGTGCTCGTCCTGGAGGCCGCGCGCCTCGTTGCCGAACAGCCACGCGGTCGGCGCGGCGAGCCCGCCGGACGTGCGCTCCGCCAGCAGGTCGTCGCCCTTGACGTCCGCGGCGAGGACCTGGAGCCCGGCGGCCTTCACGCGCTCGAGCACGGCGTCGAGCTCGGGCATGATCGCGACCGGCAGGTGGAAGAGCGACCCCGTCGTGGCGCGCACGACCTTGGGGTTGTACAGGTCGACCGAGCGGCCCGTGAGGATCACCGCGTCGGCTCCGGCGGCGTCGGCTGCGCGGATGATGGTGCCCGCGTTGCCGGGGTCGCGAACCTCCTCGAGGATCGCGATGAGGCGCGGCTCGTCACCGAGGATCTGCTTGAGCGAGGTCGGGAACTGGCGGCAGACGCCCACGACGCCCTGGGGCGTGACGGTGTCGGCCATGGAGGCGATCACGTCCTCGGTGACGAACTCCACCTCGACGTCCGACTCGCGGACGGCGCGCGCGAGGTCCGGGTAGCGGTCGAGGGCCGTGGGCGTCGCGAACAGCTCCTGGACGAGGTCCGGCCGGAACGCGAGCGCCTCGGAGACGGCCTGCGGCCCCTCGAGGAGGAAGAGGCCCGTGTCGGCGCGCGCATCCCGCTTCGCGAGCTTGGCGACGCCACGGACACGCGGGGAGCGGGGGTTGTCGAGCATGGCCCCAACACTAACGGCGCGCCCCCGGTCGGGGACGCGCCGTCGGCGGTGGGGCGGGAGGTGCTACGCGTTCGCCGCGACCTTGGGGGCCGAGGTGTTCGCGGGCAGGGCGGCCTTGGCCGTCTGGACGAGCGAGGCGAAGGTCGCGGGCTCGTGGACCGCGAGGTCCGCGAGGATGCGACGGTCGACCTGGACGCCGGCGAGCGAGAGGCCCTGGATCAGGCGGTTGTACGTCAGGCCGTTCGCACGCGCGGCGGCGTTGATGCGCTGGATCCAGAGGCGGCGGAACTCGCCCTTCTTGGCGCGGCGGTCGCGGTACGCGTAGACGAGGGAGTGGGTGACCTGCTCCTTGGCCTTGCGGTACAGGCGCGAGCGCTGCCCGCGGTAGCCGGCGGCGCGCTCGAGGATGACCCGACGCTTCTTGTGGGCGTTGACGGCCCTCTTGACTCTTGCCATTTCAGTGATTCCTATTCGAGTTCAGGTGTCGCGGACGACGAGGGGCCTAGCGGCCGAGGAGCTTCTTGGCGACCTTCATGTCGGCCTTGGCCAGGGGCTGGTCCTGGTTGAGTCGCGCCTTGCGCTTGGAGGACTTGACCTCGAGGTTGTGCCGCATGCCCGCCTGCTGCTTCATGATCTTGCCGCTGCCGGTGACCTTGAAACGCTTCTTGGCACCCGAGTGGGTCTTCTGCTTAGGCATTGTTCTCTTCTCTCGCTTCTCGTGCGCTCGCCTTGGTGGCGTCGCGCTTCGCGTTGGCCTCGGCCTTGGCCTCGGACTTGTTCTTGTGCGGTCCGATGACCATGACCATGTTGCGGCCGTCGATCGTGGGGGTGGACTCGACGCTGCCGAACTCGGCGACGTCCTCCGCGAACATCTTGAGCAGTCGCACGCCCTGGTCGGGACGCGACTGCTCGCGCCCGCGGAACAGGATCATGGCCTTGACCTTGTCGCCGTCCTGCAGGAAGCCCTCGGCGCGCTTGCGCTTGGTCTCGTAGTCGTGCTTGTCGATCTTCAGGCGGAAGCGCACCTCCTTGAGGATGGTGTTCGCCTGGTTGCGACGCGCTTCCTTGGCCTTCTGCGCGGCCTCGTACTTGAACTTGCCGTAGTCCATGATCTTCGCCACGGGGGGCTTGGAATTGGGCGCGACCTCGACGAGGTCGAGGTCGGCTTCCTGCGCGAGCCGGAGTGCGACGTCGATGGATACGACGCCGACCTGCTCGCCTGCTGGGCCAACGAGGCGAACCTCGGGAACTCGGATTCGATCGTTGGTACGGGGATCGCTGATGGACTGCTCCTATTCGTGTCTTCGGGTGGCCCGGCGGCTGAGGAGCCGCTCGGATTCGAGACGAGGAGAGTTCTTCACCAGGGTGCGACGGATCCGTCGTACTCGGCAACACGCCCTTTCCCCGCACTGGCGGGGCTCCCGCCTGCGGGTTCCCCTGGGGGATCCGTTCGGACGGGGGAGCGAAATCGACCCGGTAACCTATGGAGGCGGTCAAGCGCGGGTGGGAGATCAATCCTCTTTCGAACCGGGACTGTGACAGCCCCGGAGCCGTCGATCAGCATAGCAGAGACCGGCCCCACCCCGGAAGGGCGGGCGCCGACCGGATCCCGCCGCCCCGCCGCCATCGCGCACCGCCACCGAGCCCGAGGACAGACATGACCGACTCGCCCCGCCCCGACCACGAGGCGCCCGCACCCGCCGATCCCGCGTCCGCCGGACCGGCCGACGCCCACGTCCACCGCTTCGAGGAGCCCGCCGTCCCGGCCGGCGACGGCGCGGGCACCCCTGCCGCGGGCGTCGCCGACGACGACACGGCCGACTTCGTCGCCGACCAGTACGCGCGCGACATCGCCGAGGTGTCCGCCGTCGAGGTCATCACGACCACGGCCGTCCACCTCATGAGCGCGGCCGCCGTGAAGTGCGGGCTCGCGGACGACCCCGCCACGCAGACCGACCTCGCCGAGGCGCGCAAGCTGATCATCTCGCTCGCGGGTCTCGTGACCGCCGCTTCCCCGGAGCTGGGCGACCAGCACGCGCGCAGCCTCCGCGACGGCCTGCGGTCCCTGCAGCTCGCCTTCCGCGAGGCGTCCCCGTATCCCGACGCCGTCGGCAAGGGACCGGGCGAGAAGTACACCGGGCCCGTCTCCTAGCAGCGGCGGATCCGCGGGTCGCGCCGGCTGCTCTCGCCCTGCCTCCGTCGCGGAGCGCGGTCCGCGCCTCAGCTGGCGGAGGTGATCCGGAGCCCCATGCTGTCGACGCGGTCGGCGAGCACCGCGCTCCGCGACCACTCCCCCTGGAGCCGCGCGAGCAGCGCGTCGAGCGCCGCGCGGTCGAGGCCGTCGACGAGCTCCAGCGTGATCACGAGCTCCGGTCCCTCGAGGCGCGCGCGCGGATCTCCCGGCGCCAACCCCAGGGCCACCACCGCGGGCTCCTCGACGACGCTCGCGTGCAGCGCCGCCGCGACGTCCGGATCCTCGGGGCTCGGGATCCACGGCAGCGACCGGGCGACCGCCCACACCGCGGGCCGCCGCAGCACGAACTCGGTGTCCGACATGGGGTCGAGGACCACGAGGTCGGTCTCCTCGCTCGCCGCGGCCAGCGCCACGCGGACGGCGTCCGCGGGCACCGGGCGCGCGGCGGGATTCCATCGGCCCATGGCGGCGACGGACGTGAAGACCGGCATGACGGTGCGCCCGTCCGGTCCGGCGACCGTGATGATCGACAGCTCGGCGCTCTTGTCGGCCTTCAGGCCGTGCGCTCCCTCGCCCTCCTCGCCGAGGCGCGCGACGAGCGGGATCAGCAGGCGCGCCTCGCGGAGGGCGTCCACGACCGCTGCCTGGCCGACCTCGCCGCGTCCGTGCCGCGCGAGCGCGTCGGCGAGGGCGGGTGGCGCGGATCCGTCGTCGTCGGGGAACGGCGTGGGCTCGAACGAGCGGCCCGCCCAGGGTGTCCCCGCGGAGTCGGCGTGAGGAGTGGATCCGGTCATCGCTCCCCGGCGACGTCGAGGGCCTCGCCGAGGGTGAACGCACCGGCGTAGAGGGCCTTGCCGACGATGGCGCCCTCGAGGCCGAGCGGCACGAGCTCGCGGAGCGCCTGGATGTCGTCGAGGCTCGAGACGCCGCCGGATGCGACCACGGGCCGCTCGGTGCGCTCGAGCACGTCGCGGAGCAGTTGGAGGTTCGGCCCCTGGAGCGTGCCGTCCTTCGTGACGTCGGTGACGACGTAGCGGGCGCACCCGGCGTCCTCGAGCCGCTCGAGGACCTCCCAGATGTCGCCGCCGTCCTGCGTCCAGCCGCGCGCGGAGAGCGTGCGGCCGCGGACGTCGAGCCCGACCGCGACGGCCTCGCCGTGCTGCGCGATGACGCTCGCCGCCCACTCGGGGTTCTCGAGGGCCGCGGTGCCGAGGTTGATGCGGGTCGCGCCGCTCTCGAGCGCCACGTCGAGCGACCGGTCGTCGCGGATGCCGCCGGACAGCTCGATCTGCACGCCGTCGATGGCGCGGATCACGCGCGAGATGACGGAGAGGTTGTCGCCTCGACCGAACGCGGCGTCGAGGTCGACGAGGTGCAGCCACTCGGCCCCCTGCTCGGCCCAGTCGCGGGCGGCGTCGACGGGATCGCCGTATCCGGTCTCCGTGCCGGCCGCGCCCTGGGTGAGACGGACGGCCTGTCCCCCCGCCACGTCGACGGCGGGCAGGAGGGTCAGGCGGGGCGTGGAGGTGAACTCGCTCATGGGGGCCTTCCATCGATGGGGTTCGGGCGTGCGGGGGCCGTCGGCGACGGCGGTTCGGTTCGGTGCGTCAGGCGGCGCGGAGGGTGCCGAGCCAGTTCCCGAGCAGCCGGATGCCGGCGGCCCCCGACTTCTCGGGGTGGAACTGCGTGGCGGTCAGCGGGCCGTTCTCGACGGCGGCGACGAACCGCTCCCCGTGCGTGGCCCAGGTGACGCGGGGCGCGGGCAGCGGCGGGAGCGGGTCGATCCCCCAGGTGCGTGCGGCGTACGAGTGCACGAAGTAGAAGCGCTCCTCCTCCAGCCCGGCGAACAGCGCCGACCCCTCCGGGACGTCCACGGTGTTCCAGCCCATGTGCGGGAGCACCTCGGACCGGATGCGGTCGACCGTGCCGGGCCACTCCCCCAGGCCCGCGACGTCGACGTCCCGTTCGACGCCGCGGTCGAACATGACCTGCATGCCCACGCAGATGCCGAGGACGGGGCGCCCGCCCGCGAGCCTGCGGTCGACGACGCGATCGCCGCCGGCCGCCCGGAGCGCGGTCATGACGGCGGAGAACGCGCCGACGCCGGGAACGAGGAGGCCGTCGGCCTCGTGCGCGCGCTTCGGGTCGCCCGTGAGCTCCACGTCCGCGCCGGCGAGCTCGAGCGCCTTGACGGCGGAGTGGACGTTGCCGCTCCCGTAGTCGAGGACGACGACGGACGGGCGCGTCACAGCGCGCCCTTGGTGGACGGGATGCCGGACACCCGCGGATCCAGCTCCTTGGCCTGACGGAACGCCCGGGCGAACGACTTGAACTCCGCCTCGGCGATGTGGTGCGGATCGCGCCCGCCCAGCACCGTGACGTGCACGGTGAGGCCGGCGTGGAAGGTGATGGCCTCGAAGACGTGGCGGACCATGGACCCCGTGAAGTGCCCGCCGATGAGGTGCATCTCGAAGCCCGCGGGCTCGCCCGAGTGGACGAGGAACGGCCGGCCCGAGATGTCGACGACCGACTGCACCAGCGCCTCGTCGAGCGGCACGAGCGCGTCGCCGAAGCGGGCGATGCCGGTCTTGTCGCCGAGGGCCTCGCGGATGGCCTGACCGAGGACGATGCCCACGTCCTCGACGGTGTGGTGCACGTCGATGTGGGTGTCGCCCGTCGCGGTGACCTTCAGGTCGGTGAGCGAGTGCTTCGCGAACGCGGTGAGCATGTGGTCGTAGAACGGCACCGACGTGCTGATCTCGGAGGCACCGGTGCCGTCGAGGTCCAGCTGGAGGTCGATGGTGGACTCGCTGGTCTGCCGCGTGACGTGCGCGGTGCGCGCGAGGGTGCTCATGGTCTCCATGCTACCGATCGGTTCCGACCGGACCGCCGCGCTCCCGGCCGCCACCGGGAGCGCGTCAGCGGACGGCCCGAGACGCGACGGCGCTCGGGGATCAGTGCGCGTACTGGGCGGGGACGGCGAGCTGCTGGCCGGCCGCGACGTCCGACGAGGGCAGGCGGTTGAGGTCGACGACCGACGCGATGACGTCGCGCGGGTCGGCCGACGGCGCGATCTCCTCGGCGAGGTCCCACAGGGACTGGCCGCTCGAGACGGTGACGTACTCGAACGCGGTGCCCGCTGCGTCCTTCGAGGCGACGGCCGCGCCGCCGTTGAGGGCGACGAGGCCGGCGCCGAGCGCGAGCGGAGCCGCGACCAGCGCGGTGAGGACGATGCGGCCGCGGCGCGTGATGCGCAGGCGCGTGCGGGGCGCGACGGCGGCCTCCGCGACCTGTGCGTCGAGCGTGATGGCGGCAGTGGATGCGGGGGTGGTGGCTGCGGTGTTCATGGTGACCTCTCGTGCGAGACGGTGGGGCGTCGATGCGACGCGCCCGGCGGTGCAGTGCGGTACGGCATGCGATGCGGGTCGGGCAGCCCGCACCCGGCTCTCGGCCGGGAGAGCCGGGTGCGAAGCTGTGTTCCGAACATACATTCGAAACCAGCCCTCCGCAAGCCCTGATCGCCTCGATGCCGCCGCCAGCGGCGCGACACGCTCGAACAGGTGTTTGCCCGGGGTGCCTCGGCTGGATACAGTTTCGAGTGCCTGGTGTCCATTCCACCGGGCACCACCGACATCGCCCCCGCGAGGGCGTCGGCCCGCCGGGTCGACGAGCCGCCCGGGGCGTCGGCGACGAGAGGCGGGCCGTGGCATGACGGACGAGCGAGCAGCGGGAGGCGGCGCGACGAGGCGCCGCAAGAGCCTCAGCGACAAGCAGATCTCGATCCTGGAGTTCATCCAGCGCACCATCGCCGGCCAGGGATATCCGCCGAGCATGCGGGAGATCGGCGACGCGGTCGGCCTCGCGTCGCTCTCCAGCGTCACGCACCAGCTCAACCAGCTCGAGCTCTCCGGCTACCTCCGCCGCGACCCGAACCGGCCGCGCGCCCTCGAGGTCCTCATCGACCTGCCGGGCTCCGGCGCCGCGGAGAGCGGCGAGCCGTCGACGCCCGTGGGCGACGCGGCGATGGTGCCCATGGTCGGCCGCATCGCCGCCGGCATCCCCATCACCGCGGAGCAGATGGTCGAGGAGGTCTTCCCCCTCCCCCGCCAGCTCGTGGGCAAGGGCGACCTCTTCATGCTCCGGGTCGTCGGCGACTCGATGATCGACGCGGCCATCTGCGACGGCGACTGGGTCGTCGTGCGCCAGCAGAAGACGGCGGAGAACGGCGACATCGTCGCGGCGATGCTCGATGACGAGGCCACCGTCAAGGTGTTCCGCCAGCGCGACGGCCACACCTGGCTCCTGCCACGCAACAGCGCGTTCGAGCCGATCCTCGGCGACTTCGCCGAGGTCGTCGGCAAGGTCGTGGCGGTCATGCGCTCGGTCTGACGTCGCGTCGCACGCCCGACGCACGAGAGCGGCCGGTCCCCGAGGGGATCGGCCGCTCTCGTGCGTGCGGGGTCGTGCGTGGTCGTGCGGATCAGACCGCGGGTACCACCGAGTACGCCTGGACCTGCGCCTGCTGCTCGGCCGTCACGAGCGCGCGCACGCGCGTGCCCTCCTCGACGTACGAGGTCTCGAGCACCTTGGCCCCGTCGTGGAGCATCGCGACGATCTCGCCGTGCTCGAACGGCACGAGGAGGTCGACCTCGATGGTGGGCTGAGGCAGCAGCTCCGCGATGCGACGGCGCAGCTCCTCGACGCCCTCGCCCGTGCGGGCGGAGACGAAGACGCCCTGCGGCGCCAGGCCGCGGAGCACCACGCGGTCGCCCTCGGAGGCGAGGTCGCTCTTGTTGAACACGACGATCTCGGGGATTGACGACGCATCCACCTCGGCGATCACCTCGTGCACGGTCGCGAGCTGCGCCGCGGGGTCCGGGTGCGACGCGTCGACGACGTGCACGAGCACATCGGAGTCGGCCAGCTCCTCCAGCGTCGAGCGGAACGCCTCCACCAGCTGATGGGGCAGGTTCCGCACGAAGCCGACGGTGTCGGCCAGCGTGTACAGCTGTCCCTGGTCCGTCTCGGTCTTCCGGACCGTGGCGTCGAGCGTCGCGAACAGCGCGTTCTCGACCAGCACGCCCGCCTTGGTCACCCGGTTGAGCAGCGATGACTTGCCGGCGTTCGTGTACCCCACGATCGCGACGGAGGGCACTGAGTGCCGGTCGCGGTTGGCGCGCTTGGTGTCGCGCGCCGGCTTCATCGCGGCGATCTGCTTGCGGAGGCGAGCCATGCGCGTGTTGATGCGCCGGCGGTCGAGCTCGATCTTCGTCTCACCCGGACCGCGCGATCCCATGCCCGCGCCCGCGCCGCCGACCTGGCCACCGGCCTGACGGGACATCGAGTCGCCCCATCCGCGGAGGCGCGGGAGGAGGTACTGGAGCTGCGCGAGCTCGACCTGGGCCTTGCCCTCCCGGCTCTTGGCGTGCTGGCTGAAGATGTCGAGGATCACGGCCGTGCGGTCGATGACCTTGACCTTCACCACGTCCTCGAGCGCGCGCCGCTGGCTGGGGGCGAGCTCGGTGTCCGCGATGACGGTGTCCGCGCCGACCGCGGCGACCAGCGCCCGCAGCTCCTCGGCCTTGCCCCGTCCGAAGTAGGTGCTGGGATCCGGCGTCGGGCGGCGCTGCAGCAGGCCGTCGAGCACGACGGCGCCCGCGGTCTCCGCCAGGGCGGCAAGCTCGCGCATGCTGTTCTCGGCGTCGTCGACGGACCCCTGCGAGTACACGCCGATGAGCACGACGTTCTCGAGGCGCAGCTGCCGGTACTCGACCTCGGTGACGTCCTCGAGCTCGGTGGAGAGGCCGGCGACGCGCCGCAGCGCCTGGCGATCGGCGCGCTCGCTCTGGTCGCCGTCGGAGCCCTGCTCGGTGTCGGGGTTCGCGGAAAGCGCCTGCGCGCCGGATCCGCGGAAGAGGGCGTAGCCGGCGGACCGGTCCTCCGCCCGTGCGAGGACGCGCGCGACGACGTCGTCCCGGTCGGTGTTCTCGGTGGACGTCGTCGTCGTGTCCGCGGGCTCGTGGTCGTGCTCGTCGTGCGTTGTCATGTGCTCCCATCGTAGCGCGGGCGTCCGGTATCGTCCCGGTATGGCCGACGCGCACTACTTCTCCTCGTCGCCGGCCGGACCCCTGCGCACCCGCACGATCACGGTCGAGCTGGGAGGACGGACGGTCGACGTCGAGACCGCAGGCGGTGTCTTCAGCCCCGAGCACGTCGACCAGGGGACCCTGGTGCTGCTGCGCCACGTCCCGGCGCCCCCTGCCGAGGGGCATCTGATGGACGTGGGCTGCGGTTGGGGTCCCGTCGCGCTCGATCTGGCGATGCGATCGCCGTCGGCCACCGTGTGGGCGGTCGACGTGAACGAGCGGGCGCTCGAGCTGACGCGGGCGAACGCCCGGTCCCTCGGTCTCGAGAACGTCAACGCCGTGCTGCCCGAGGATGTTCCCGCGGGCCTCTCGTTCGCCACCGTCTGGTCGAACCCTCCCATCCGGGTCGGCAAGGAGGCGCTGCACGGCATCCTGCTCGAGTGGATGCCGCGGCTCGCGCCGGACGCCGACGCATGGCTCGTCGTGCAGCGGAACCTCGGATCCGACTCCCTGCAGCGCTGGCTGGTCGATGCCCTGCCCGCGGGCCTCGAGACGACGCGCACGGCGTCCGACAAGGGCTTCCGGGTGCTGCGGGTGCACCGCGGCGTGGACGCCTAGCCCCTCCCGCCGGCGCATCCGCCCTCGGTCGTCGCGTCCGCCCTGTGGACGAGCGGATCAGGCCAGCGCCACGACCCCGTCGAACACCAGCTCCGCGGGGCCCGACAGGCCGACGTGCTCGCCGTCCTCGGTCGGGAACATCCGCACGCCGAGCACGCCGCCCGGCACCTGGACGCGCCACTGGTGGGGCGCGGCGGCGCCCGCCCAGTGCCGCGTCGCGAGGGCGGCCGCCG
>NZ_QWGT01000030.1 GCF_003576405.1 Clavibacter lycopersici | reverse complement strand
CGTGCTCCTCAACTCGGACGACTCGGTGCGCCGCCTCAAGGGACCCGAGCGCCCGATCATGACCGAGGAGGACCGCGTGGACCTCCTCATGTCGCTCGGGGTGGTGGATGCGGTCGTGCTCTTCTCCGAGGACACCCCCGAGGAGGCGCTGCGCTCCATCAAGCCCGACCTCTGGGTCAAGGGCGGCGACTACCGCGCCGAGGACCTCCCCGAGTCGGCGGTCATCGCCGAGTGGGGCGGCCAGGCCGTGACCGTGCCCTACCATCCGGGCCGCTCCACCACGAAGCTCGCCGGCGCCCTCGCGCGCGTCGGCTGAGCCCCCTGATCCGCACGACTCCCCCGCACCACCGCGCCCACCCGGCGCGATCCGCTCCACGGAAGGAACACCCATGACCGACTCCCCCCGCCCCAGCACCGGCCGCGTCCTCATCACCGGAGGCGCGTCCGGGCTCGGCGCCGCGGTCGCGCAGGCGGTCCTCGCGGCCGGCGGCGAGCCCATCGTGCTCGACCTCGACACCTCGAGCGTCACCGGCATGGAGGCGCACCGCATCGACGTCTCCGACACCCGCGCCACCGAGGCGCTCGTCACGGAGATCGCCCAGGCGCACGGCGGCCTCGACGCCGTCGTCACCGCCGCGGGCATCGACCGCTGCGGCCGCCTGGTCGACGTCGCCCCCACCGAGTGGGAGAAGGTCATCGGCGTGAACCTGATGGGCACGGTCGCCGTCGTCCGCGCGGCGCTGCCGTTCCTCACCGAGTCGCACGGCCGCGTCGTCACCGTCGCGTCGTCGCTCGCCATCAAGGCCGTCTCCGACGCGACCGCCTACTGCGCCTCCAAGTTCGGCGTGCTCGGCTTCACGCGGGCGCTGGCCGCCGAGACGAAGGGCGAGGTCGGCGTGACCACGCTGATCCCCTCCGGCATGAAGACGCACTTCTTCGACGACCGCGACCCGAAGTACAAGCCCGGCTCCGACGCGAACCTCAACGACCCGGCCGCCGTCGCCGACAGCGTGATGTTCATCCTCGGCCAGCCCCGCGGCTGCGAGATCCGCGAGCTCGTCATCACCCACGAGCTCGAGGACAGCTGGCCGTGATCGGCGGCTGACCCGCGCCTAGCGCATGAGACGAGCCCGGCCCCGCATCGCGCGGGGGCCGGGCTCGTGTCGTCTCGTCTCCTGCCTCAGCGCGGCTGCACCAGCGCCACCCCGCGCAAGCCTGAGAACCGCGCGAACTCCGCGACCCCGAGCCGGGCATCCGCCGCCGTGGCCCCGACACCTGACGGGTTGTGGAACGTCGCCGTCTTCCCGTCGAACGCGTGCACCAGCACGAGGTGCCCGCCGCGCCGCGTCGCCGGCCGCTCCGGGTACCGGATCTCCGACGACACCGACGCGAGCACCACCCGCCCGTCGCCCACCTCGGCGAGCAGCTCGGGCACGTCGATCCGCGGGTGCACGACCGCCTCGATCCCGAAGTCGTCGCGCACCCACTCCGCGAACGGCCGGTAGTACAGCCCGCCGACCTCGTCGCCGTCCCGGGTGAGGGCGCCGCGCGCGACGGCCCGCGTGATCAGCTCGTGCATCGGCAGGGCTCCGGCCGCCGGGATCCACGCCCGCAGCACCGACCGCAGCCCCGCGAGCCCGCACACGTGCCGCGCCCAGAACAGGTACTCGGCCTCGGACGGGTACCCCTCGGTGCGCCAATCGAAGAACCCGGCCGGGCTCTCGCCGCGCTCGATGAGCGGCGCGTTGCACGCGAGGTCGCCCCACTGCGACTCGTACGGGTACGTGGTCATGCGCGCTCCTCGGGTCGGGTCCGTCCCACGTTCCCATGGGGCGGCATCCTCTCCGCGCGCAGCCGCCACGTCGCGCGGGAGGGGCGGGCCGATAGGTTCGACGCATGGTCTCCACCCCGCGCCCCGGCGCCCGCCCGTCCGTGTCCGACGAGGGCCCGCAGCGCCAGCTCACCGACCGCGCGACGCCCGAGCTGTGGGGCCGGCTCGTCGCGCGCGCGTTCGCGCTGCCGGGCGTGCGCGAGAGCCACAGCCAGGTGTCGCCCGCATCGTCGCGGGGCCTCTTCCTCGAGGATCGCGACGAGCCGATCGTCCCGTGGACCTCGCTCGCCCCCGACGGCCGCCTCGAGCCGGTGCATCTGCACGGCGTCGACGACACGTCCCTGCACCTCTGCCTGCCGGTCGCGCGCGGCACCGAGCTCACCGCGCTCGGCTGGGCGACGCCGCACCAGTACGAGGACTTCGGCACCGAGTTCCTCGTCTACGGCCCGCGCGATGCGACCGAGCTCGACGTGGTGATCGGCCTGATCGAGGAGTCCGTCGCCTTCGCCCGCGATCCCGGCGACGAGCAGCCGGCGCACCTGCCGGTCGCCGAGGGCTGAGGCTGCGGCAGTCCACGATCGCGCGCCCGCCCGCGCCCGCCCGCGCCCGCCCGCGCCCGACCGTCACCTGACCGTCCGGCCGTGAGCGGACATCGGGCGCCGCACCCTGGGAAGCGTCGGATAGCTTCCAGGGAGCGGACATCCGCAGAAACGTGGACACAATGCAGCACCACCCCCGCTCCATCCGCCTCGCGACCACCCTCCTCCTGGGTCTCGCCCTCACCGCCGGGATCCTCACCGCGGCATCCCCCGCCAGCGCCGCCACCGGCCGGGCCCCCGCCGCCGCGAGCGCGACCAGCGCCGCCACCACCGTCTCCGACGCCCGGCTCCGGTTCGGCGTCGCGACCCCCGGCGGCCCCACCGCCGGCGGCGAGCTCGACCAGGTCGCCGCGCAGGTCGGCGAGGACCCGAGCATCGTGCTCTCCTACGCGGACTTCTCGCAGGCGCCGCCCATCGCGGCCCTCGACCAGGTCCGCGCCCGCGGCGCGGAGAGCCTCCTCACCTGGGAGCCCTGGATCGCCGGAGCCGGCACGAACCAGCCCGGCTTCACCAACGCGAGCATCGTCGCGGGCGACCACGACGCGTACATCGCCCGGTGGGGATCCGAGCTGGCCGCCTGGGGCGGACCGGTCTCCCTCCGCTATGCGCACGAGATGAACGGCGACTGGTACCCGTGGGCCGACGGGGTCAACGGCAACGCACCCGGCTCCTACGCCGCCGCCTGGAAGCACGTCCACGACGTCGTCGTCGCACAGGGCGCGACCAACGTGCGCTGGGTGTGGACGCCGAACGTGCCGTACACCGGATCCACCGCGCTCGCGGGTCTCTACCCGGGCGCCGCGTACGTCGACGTCGTCGGTCTCGACGGCTACAACTGGGGCACCGGCGTCGCCGGATACGCGTGGGTGTCGCCCGCCGATCTCTTCGGCCCCGGCCTCGAGCGCCTCCGCGCGATCGCGCCGGGCAAGCCGATCATCATCGCCGAGACCGCGTCGTCCGAGGTCGGCGGATCCAAGGCCGCCTGGGACACCGACCTCGTCGCGTTCCTGCAGGCCCAGCCCGACGTCGCCGCCTTCGTCTGGTTCGACATGGACAAGGAGGCGGACTGGCGCATCGGCAGCTCCGCGTCCTCGGCCACCGCCATCCGCGACGCGCTCGCCGCCCGTCGGGTCTGACCCGCCCCGCCCGCCCGTCGGATCCCGTCGCTCAGCGGACATCCGATGGACGGCGGGCATCGAAGAACATACGCTCGCATGCATCCATCGGGGGAAGGACCCTATCGCCATGCCCACTCGCCGCCGCCTGAAGTGCGCTGTCGTGACCACCGTCGCCCCCGCGGTCGTCGTGACGGCCACCGTCCTCGCGGCTCCTGCCGCCGTCGCCCAGGCCGTTGCAGCCCAGGTCGCCCCGACCGCGCCCGCCGCCATCGTCCTCTCCGTCTCCTCCGGCCCGGTCGGCACGCCCGTGACGGTGACCGGCACCGGCTTCCCCGGGCGCAAGGCCGCGGTCGTCGCCGCGGGATCCGCCGTGAAGCGCATCACGACCACGGCCACCGGGCGCTTCACGACCGCGGTCGCGATCCCCCGCACGGCCCTCTCGACCATCCGGATCACCGCGACCGCCGGAACCCGCTCGGCCGCATCGACGTTCACGGTCACGAAGGCGAAGTCGAGCGGATCCGCCCGCGTCGCCGCCCCAGCACCCGCCGCATCCACCGCCCCCGCCATCAGCTCCGCGCGCCTGCGCCTCGGCCTCTCCACCCCCGGCGGGCCCACCGCGAACGGCGAGCTCGACGCCGCGTCCGCGACCCTCGGCGAGAGCCCCTCCATCGTGATGAGCCACGTCGACTTCACGCACCCGGCCCCGATCGCCGGCCTCCGGAGCGTGGCCGCGCGCGGCGCCGACAGCCTCATCACCTGGGAGCCGTGGAAGGGCGGCGCGGGCGTCGACCAGCCCGCCTACGCGAACGCGCGCATCGTCGCGGGCGACCACGACGCCTACATCCGCTCCTGGGGCGCCGACCTCGCGAAGTACGGCGGGACCGTCTACCTCCGCCTCGGCCACGAGATGAACGGGAACTGGTACCCGTGGTCGGACGGCGTCAACGGCAACGCGCCCGGCTCCTACGTCGCGGCGTGGAAGCACGTGCACGACCTCGTCGTCGCCCAGGGCGCCACCAACGTGAAGTGGGTGTGGAGCCCGAACGTGCCGTACCCGGGATCCACCGACCTCGCCTCCCTCTACCCCGGCGCCGACCAGGTCGACGTCGTCGCCCTCGACGGCTACAACTGGGGCGCCGTCGCCGGCCAGCGCTGGACCTCGCCCGCCGACCTCTTCGGGCCCGGCATCGCGCAGCTCCGCACCGTCGCGCCCGGGAAGCCGCTCGTCATCGGCGAGGTGGCGTCGAGCGAGACGGGCGGATCCAAGGCCGACTGGAACCGCGACCTCGTCGCGTACCTCCAGGCGCAGCCCGACGTGCTCGGCTTCGTGTGGTTCGACTTCCGCAAGGAGGAGGACTGGCGCATCGACAGCTCCGCCGCGTCCGCCGCCTCCCTCCGCGACGCGCTCGCCCTCCGGCGCGGCTGATCCCCTCGCCCCGCTCGCGCACAGCCACCGTGCAGCCCGCGCATGGCCGTCGCGAGGAGAGCACCGCCTACGCTCTGACCTGCGCCCGCCCGACCCGACGGCGTCGCGCGCGATGAGGAGGCGGTGGTGACCCGAGCCCACCGGCGGCGCGAGACCGCGCTGGCCCTCGCCGCCGTGCTCGTCGGCCTCGTGATCCTGCCGGCGCCTCCCGGATCCGGCGTCGAGGGCGGATTCGCGCAGCTCGACCGCTACGCCGCGCTCACCCCGGCGCAGGCCCAGCGGATGATCCAGGCGCACCCGGCCCTCGAGCTGCAGGTGATGGACGCGTCGCCCGACCGCGTCGTCTCGTGGTGGGCGTCGAAGGACCGGAAGCACCAGCGGGCGCTGATCCGCAGCTCGCCCGAGCTCGTCGGCAACCTCGACGGCGTCGACTACGCCTCGCGCGACGCGGCCAACCGGCGCCAGCTGCGCACCGAGCTGCGCACCGAGCGGGAGGCCGTCGCCGCCCACCCGGACGACGCCGACGCCCGGAACCGCCTCACCGCCCTCACCGCGATCCGCGCCGCGCTCCATCCGGAGGCCCGCGCGGGCGGTGGTGCGGACGCCCAGCCGGAGCGGATGCTCGTGTCGCTGACCCACCGGGATCCGCCGCTCGCCGCCATCGCGGTCGGCGACCTCGACACCGCCCGCCAGGTCACCTTCACCGTGCCCGGCATGGGCACCTACACCGACGACATGCAGCTCTGGACCGAGACCGCGCAGAACGTGTACGACGAGCAGGCGGCGGTCGGCGCCCCGGCCGCCCACGCCGTCGTCGCGTGGATCGGCTACCGCACGCCGCCGCCCGGCGTCGACGCGACGCTCGGCGACTACGCGGAGCGCGGCGCCCCGCTGCTCGCGAGCGAGATCCTGGGGCTGCACGCGGCCCGGCACGGCGGCGACCTCACGAGCGTCGACCTCATCGCGCACTCGTACGGATCCACCATGGCCGCCGACGCCCTCGCCGCCCGCGACCTCGGCGTCGACTCCTTCGTCATGCTCGGCTCGGCGGGCGTGGAGGACGGCATCGAGGACGCCCGCCAGCTGCACGCCCGGCACGTCTACGCAGGCGAGGCGGCCGACGACGACGAGGCGGTGTGGGGGCGGCTCTCCCGCCAGGATCCGCGCGCCCCCGGCTTCGGCGCCACCGTCATCTCCGTCGACGGCGATCCCGCGCGCGGCCTCCTCCCCGTCACCACCCACGCGCCCGTCCTCCACTCGCCGTGGAACGACGACCCGGACTCGCGCGCCTGGTCGACCATCCGCGATCCGGCCCAGCGCGCCGCCGAGTTCGCCGCCCACGAGAAGACGTACGGCTACCTCGACGCGGGCACGGAGTCGCTGCGGAACGCCGCGATCGCGACGACGCCGCACGCGACCGAGCGGCTGGACGCGGCCGGCGGCTGAGCGCCGCTCCGCGCCGACGCGGCTACACCGTCACGCGCTCCCCCAGCGACGCCCGCCGCAGCTGCTCCACGTCCGCGTGCACGTCGTCGACCTGCACGTCGGCCACGTACGACGGGTCGTGCGCGCACCGCTCCGCGGTCCAGCCGACCTGGGTCACGTCGACGCCGCAGACGGGGCAGCGCGTGGTCCAGCCCAGGTGGATCCGGTGCCGCGTGCGCCCGAAGGCCGCCGCGTTGATCACGTTGCCGAACCAGAACACGCCCACCGTTCGGGCGCTCACGGCCTGCGCGAGGTGGCGCGGGCCGCTGTCGTTGCCGAGCACGACGTCGGCGTGCGTGAACAGGCCGGCGAGCTCGCCGAGGGTGAGGGAGTCGGCGAGCGAGGTGATCCGCCCGTCCTGGTCGCCGTCGAGCCCGTCGCGGGCGATCGCGACGATGCGCGCGGCGTCGGACGCGTCGGTCGCGTCGCCCACCACGATCACCTGCGCGTCGTCCGCGGCGGCCCGCCGCGCGACCTCGGCGAACGACTCGACGGGCCAGCGACGGCGCACGTCCGTGGCGCCCGGGTGGATCACCACGAGCCCGCCGGGCGCGCCCGACACGTGCTCGGCCGCCGCGGCCCGCTCCGCGTCGGTGACCTCGACGACCGGCTCCAGATCCGCGATCGCCGCGCCCGCGAGCCCCGCCACCTCGAGCCCGCGCAGCACCTCGTGCTGGTAGTAGACGTACGGGATCACGCGCTCGAGCCGCTCGGCGTCATCCGTCGCGGTGCCGACGGTGTGCCGGGCGCCGAGCCGCAGCAGGAACGGGTTCGAGTTGCGGCCGCCGCCGTGCACCTGCACCGCGAGATCGAAGCGGCGCGCGCGCATCCGGGCGGCGAACTCCTCGATCTCGTCCGGGTCCGGATCCGTGCCCGGCACGTCCCGCACGCCGTGCGCGACGGGCAGCACCTCGATCTCGTCCGGCCCGCCCGGCCGCCCGCCGAGGAGCGCCCGGTGCAGGGGCGTGCCGAGGAGCGTGATCCGCGCCCCCGGGTACACGGCCCGCAGCGCCGCCATCGCGGGCAGCGCGAAGATCAGGTCGCCGAGACCGCCGCCGCGCAACACGGCGATGGATCGGACGTCGGGGAATCTCTCATGGAGCGGGGCGACGACGGGCACGGGGCGGCCTCCAGTTCGGGTGGGCGTGTCACCCGTCCCGTTCCCCGCGGCGGGCGCATCGAAACGGCGTCGGCGGATCAGCGCGCGTCGACCCGCGGCGCCCCCGCGCTCTCCCGCACCACGAGCCGCGTCGGCACGATGCGGTCGTGCGACGGCTCGCGGCCGTCGAGCATCTCCAGCAGCACCTGCATGGAGCGGCGGCCGATCTCCGTGAAGTCCTGGTGCACGGTCGTCAGCGGCGGCCAGAACGAGCTCGACTCCTCGGTGTCGTCGAAGCCGACCACGCTGATGTCGCCCGGCACGTCGCGGCCGAGCTCGTGCAGCGCGTGCATGATCCCGAGGGCCATCTGGTCGTTCGCGGCGACGATGCCCGTGATGTCGGTGCGCTGCCCGAGCTCGCGGCCGATGCGATAGCCGGACCTCGTGGTCCAGTCGCCCTGCGCGGGATCCTCCGGCTGGAGCCCCGCGTCGATCATGGTCGCGCGCCACTCGGCCGCGCGCCGGGCCGCGGAGTACGAGGTCGAGGGACCTGCGACGTGCACGACCGCGGTGTGCCCGAGGTCCAGCAGGTGCTGCGTGACCAGGCGCGTGCCCTGCTCCTGGTCGGTGTCGACGACCACGAACGGGTCGCCCGCGTCGGAGTCGATGATCACCACGGGCAGGCCCACGGGGATGATCACGTCGGCCCGGTCGAGCATGTGCGCCTCGATGATGATGACGACCCCGTCGACCGCCTCCTCCTGCAGCCGGCTGAACGCCCCGGCCACCTCGCCCTCGGTCGGGTGCGGCACGGGCATCAGCGTGATCGTGTACCCGGCGCCGGACGCGGCCGTCACGATCGCGTCGAGCGTCTTCATGTTCCCGAGCGTCGAGAGCGTGAACATGATGATGCCGATGCTGCGGAAGCGGCCGGTCTTCAGGGCCCGGGCGGCGCTGTTCGGCCGGTAGCCCAGCTCGGCCATCGCGTCCATCACCCGCTGACGGGTCGAGGCCTCCACGTTCTGCGCGCCGTTGGACACCCGGGACACCGTCTGGGCGGACACTCCGGCGTGCGCCGCGACGTCCGCCATCGACACGGTTCGGCCGCCGGGCGTACGCCGGCCACCCGACTTGACGACCGGCGGTGGAGATGTCATGGTTGCGAGCATCACAGATGTTTGCGCAAACACCCAATCCTCCCGAGGTGGGTGACCGGCCTTTCGAAACGGCCCGGCAGCGCAGGTCTCCCCCGACGAAGTGGAAGCACATGACGACGATGTCGACCTCGGCCACCCGGCCGAAGGCGCCCGACGCGGCCCGCCCGAGCGGTCCCCCGATGCGACGCGACAAGCGACGCTGGACCGGACTGGGCTTCGTCGCCCCGTTCCTCGTGGTCTTCCTCGTCGTCCTCATCGCGCCCGTCGGCTACTCGATCTACCTCAGCCTGTTCCAGGAGCGGATGATCGGCGGCAACTCGTTCGTCGGCATCGCCAACTACACGCAGGCGCTCAACGACCCGAACTTCTGGGACGCGCTCGGCCGCGTCGCGCTGTTCCTGGTCGTGCAGGTGCCGATCATGCTGCTCATCGCCCTGTTCGCGGCGCTGGCGCTCGACTCGGCCCGCCTGCACTTCACCGCGTTCTTCCGCATCTCGATCTTCCTGCCCTACGCCGTGCCCGCGGTCGTCGCGGCCCTCATGTGGGGCTTCATCTACGGCAACCGCTTCGGCCTCGTCGGCAACGTCGAGCAGGCCACCGGCTGGGACCTGCCCGACCTGCTCTCGCAGAGCTGGATCCTCGCGTCGATCGGCAACATCGTCACGTGGGAGTTCGTCGGCTACAACATGCTGCTGTTCTACGCGGCCCTCCGCGTCATCTCGCCGGATCTCTACGAGGCCGCCGAGCTCGACGGCGCGGGCCCCTTCCGCATCGTCACCGGCATCAAGCTCCCCGCCATCCGCGGCGCGCTCGTGATCGGCGTGATCTTCTCCATCATCGGCAGCTTCCAGCTCTTCAACGAGCCGAACATCCTGCAGACGCTGGCGCCGAACGCGATCAGCTCGTACTTCACCCCGAACATGTACGCGTACAACCTGTCCTTCGCGGGACAGCAGTTCAACTACTCCGCCGCCATCGCGATCATCATGGGCGTCCTGACGATGGTGGTCGCCTACGTGGTGCAGCTCGTCGGCACCCGGAAGGACAGCTGACCGTGTCGACCCTCACCGGTACCCCCATCGCCGCGCCCGACGCCGGCACGCCCACTCGCGACGCCCCGGCGGACAAGTCCCCGAAGCGCCGCAAGAGCGCCGGCGCCCCGCGCGAGCGCCGCAGCATCGTGCTCACGCTCGTCATGGCCCTGCTGCTCATCTACTCCGTGCTCCCCCTGTTCTGGCTCCTGGTCAACTCGACCAAGACGCAGGACGCGCTGTTCAGCTCGTTCGGCCTCTGGTTCTCGGGCGACTTCGCGCTGTGGGACAACATCCAGGGCGTGCTGACGTACGGGAACGGCGAGTTCGTCCGCTGGCTCGGCAACACGCTGATCTACGTGGTCGTCGGCGCGGGCGGTGCCACGCTGCTCGCGACCCTCGCCGGCTACGGCCTGGCGAAGTTCGACTTCCCGGGCAAGAAGATCGTGTTCGCGGTGGTGCTCGGCGCCGTCGCGATCCCCGGCACGGCCCTCGCGGTGCCGACCTTCCTGCTCTTCAGCCAGATGGGCCTCACGAACACCCCGTGGGCGATCATCCTGCCGTCGCTCATCAGCCCCTTCGGGCTGTACCTCATCTGGACCTACGCGGTCGACTCGGTGCCCGAGGAGATCCTCGAGGCGGCCCGGATCGACGGCTCCAGCGAGATCCGCACCTTCTTCACGATCAGCCTCCGGCTCCTCAGCCCCGGCCTCATCACGGTGCTGCTGTTCTCGATCGTCGCGACCTGGAACAACTACTTCCTGCCCCTGATCATGCTGAGCGACTCCCGCTGGTACCCCCTCACGGTGGGCCTCAACCAGTGGAACGCGCAGTCCACGACCGTGGGCGGCCAGCCGATCTACAACCTCGTCATCACGGGCTCGTTCCTCGCGATCATCCCGATCGTGATCGCGTTCCTCTTCCTCCAGCGCTACTGGCAGTCCGGCCTCTCGGCCGGCGGCGTCAAGGCGTAGTCCCCCAAGCCCCACCTCCGCACCACAGCTCGACCCCTCACCACCACGAAGAAGTGAAAGGCACCACCATGTCCATCTCGTTCCCCCGCCGGGCGAAGCGCGCCATCGCGCTCGGCCTCGGCATCGTCCTCGCGGGCTCGCTCGCGGCGTGCTCGTCCGGATCCGGCGGCGCCAGCGCCGACTCCGCCTCGGCCGACGACCTCGCGAAGGCCCTCGACACCGAGTCCTCCATCACCGTCTGGGGCTGGGCCCCCGCGATCAAGCCGATCGCCGAGGCGTTCGAGAAGGAGCACCCGAAGATCACGGTCGACGTGCAGAACGTCGGCACCGGCGCCGACCAGTACACGAAGCTCCAGAACGCCATCAAGGCGGGCAAGGGCGCTCCCGACGTGGCGCAGATCGAGTACTTCGCGATCCCGCAGTTCGCGCTCGGCAAGTCCCTCGCCGACCTCTCGGGCTACGGCTACACGGACCTCGAGGACCAGTTCACGGCGTCCACCTGGAACGCGGTCACCGAGGGCGACGCCCTCTACGCGCTGCCGCAGGACTCGGGCCCCATGGCGATGTTCTACCGCCAGGACGTCTTCGACAAGTACCAGATCGCCGTCCCCACCACGTGGGACGAGTACGTGGCCGCCGCGGAGAAGATGCACGCCGCCGACCCGAACCAGTACATCACCAGCGACTCCGGCGACGCCGGCTTCACCACGAGCATGATCTGGCAGGCCGGCGGCCAGCCCTACAAGGTCGACGGCGACAAGGTCACCATCGACATGCAGGACGCGGGCGCCAAGAAGTACACGGCCATGTGGAACCAGCTCGTCGAGGGCGGCTCGCTGGCCCAGACCCCCGGCTGGACCGACGAGTGGTTCCGCGGCCTCGGCGACGGATCCATCGCCACGCTGATCACCGGCGCCTGGATGCCCGGCAACCTCGAGGCCCAGGCCACCGAGGGCTCCGGCCAGTGGCGCGTCGCCCCCATGCCGCAGTACACCGCGGGTGACACCGCGACCGCGGAGAGCGGCGGATCCTCCATCGCCGTCATGCAGCAGTCCGAGAACAAGCTCGTCGCGGCGGAGTTCGCGAAGTTCACCACGGCCGACGAGCAGGGTCGCCAGATCTCGTTCGACGCCGGCGGATTCCCCTCCACCACGGCGGACCTGAACAGCCCCGAGTTCCTCGGCGAGACCCCCGAGTACTTCGGCGGCCAGAAGATCAACGAGGTGCTCAGCGAGGCCTCGAAGAACGTGGTGCCGGACTGGCAGTACCTGCCCTTCCAGGTGTACACGAACAGCATCTTCAGCGACTCGGCCTCGGCCGCGTACTCCAACGGCACGTCGCTCGACCCCGTCCTCGAGGCGTGGGGCAAGGCGGCCGCCGAGTACGGCCAGCAGCAGGGCTTCACCGTCGACGTGAAGTAGCACCACCGGATCGACCCGAGGGGAGGTGCGACGCGAGTCGCGCCTCCCCTCCTCCATGCCCCGCCTCACGCAAGGACACGACATGCCCGGCCTCCCCGCCACCAGCACCCGATTCCGCATCGGCGCCGACGACTTCGAGCTCGACGGCCGCCCGCACCGCGTGATCGCGGGCGCCCTCCACTACTTCCGCGTGCACCCCGACCAGTGGGCCGACCGGATCCGCAAGGCCCGGCTCATGGGCCTCGACACCATCGAGACGTACGTCGCCTGGAACGCCCACTCGCCCGAGCGCGGCGCCTTCGACACGAGCGCCGGCCTCGACCTCGGCCGGTTCCTCGACCTGGTGCACGCGGAGGGCATGCACGCGATCGTGCGTCCCGGCCCCTACATCTGCGCGGAGTGGGACGGCGGCGGGCTGCCGGGATGGCTGTTCGAGGATCCGGCCGTCGGGGTGCGCCGGAGCGAGCCGCTGTACCTGGCCGCGGTCGACGAGTTCCTCCGCCGCGTCTACGAGATCGTCGCGCCGCGGCAGATCGACATGGGCGGGCCCGTGATCCTCGTGCAGATCGAGAACGAGTACGGCGCGTACGGCGACGACGCCGAGTACCTCCGTCACCTGGTCGACCTCACGCGCGAGTCCGGGATCATCGTGCCGCTCACCACCGTCGACCAGCCGACCGACGAGATGCTCTCCCGCGGCAGCCTCGACGAGCTGCACCGCACCGGATCCTTCGGCTCGCGCGCCGCCGAGCGCCTCGAGACCCTGCGCCGCCACCAGCCGACCGGCCCGCTCATGTGCAGCGAGTTCTGGGACGGCTGGTTCGACCACTGGGGCGAGCACCACCACACGACCTCCGCGGCCGACGCCGCCGCCGAGCTCGACGCGCTGCTCGCCGCGGGCGCGTCCGTGAACATCTACATGTTCCACGGCGGCACCAACTTCGGCTTCACGAACGGCGCCAACCACAAGGGCACGTACCAGTCGCACGTCACCTCGTACGACTACGACGCCCCGCTGGACGAGACCGGATCCCCGACGGACAAGTTCTACGCGTTCCGCGACGTGATCGCGCGCTACCGGTCCGTGCCCGACGAGGTGCCGACGCGACGCGGCGACGCGCCCGCCTTCGAGGTCGCGTTCGACGCGGTCGTGCCGCTGGCCGACCTGGTGCCGGACGATGCCGCCGCCTGGAGGGCGACCGACGGCGTGCCGTCGATGGACCAGCTCGGCGTCTTCCGCGGGTTCGCCCTGCACCGGGTGGAGCTGCCCGCGTCGCCGCGCACGCGCGTGCTCGCGTTCGCGGAGGTGCGCGATCGGGCCGTGGTCTCGGTCGACGGCGTGCGGATCGGCGTGATCCAGCGCGACCAGCACGAGACGGCGATCGCCGTGCCGCCCGGCCGGGTCCTCGAGGTGCTGGTGGAGGACCAGGGGCGCGTCAACTACGGCGTGCGGATCGGCGAGGCGAAGGGCCTCATCGGCCCGGCGACGCTCGACGGCGAGGCGCTCACCGGGTGGCAGAGCGTGCCGCTCGACCTCGGGGCGATGGCGGCGTCGGTGGTGTCGGCCGCGGGCTTCGCCGTGGCGCCCACCTCGCCGGTCCGCTTCCTCGACGGTCCCGTGCTCGCGCACGCGTCCTTCGAGCTGGACGCCCCCGCCGACCTCTTCCTCGACACGCGCTCCTGGGGCAAGGGAGTCGCCTTCGTCAACGGCTTCGCGCTCGGCCGCTACTGGACCCGCGGACCCCAGCACACGCTCTACGTGCCGGGTGCGCAGCTCCGCGCGGGCCGCAACGACCTCGTCGTGTTCGAGACGGGCGCGGCGGCGGATCCGGTCGTGGCGTTCCTGGCACAGCCGGAGCTGGGGCACCTGGAGTCGTAGGGGGCGGGCGCCGCGCGGGGTCGGCCGCGCCGCTCAGCCGGGCGGCGAGGTGCGTGCGCTCCCCGCGCCGCCGAATTCACGGCGAGCCGTCGCCTTCCGCCCATCCGAGTGCCGCGATGATCTGCTCGGCCGCTGGCAGCGCGTGCTGCTCGGCGGCCGGCAGGCTCTCATACGTGTAGGTCGACACGGCCATCGGAGCCGATGCCCGGCTGAGCGCGTATCGCACGGTGTGCTCGTTGCGGCTTCCGCAGATCAGGATCCCGACCGTGGGCCGGTGGAAGTCGCGGCGCATCTTGTCGTCGACGGCGGCGACGTAGAAGCCGAGCTGGCCGGCGAAGGCGGGCTCGAACTTCCCGGTCTTGAGCTCGATGACGACGTAGCGGAGCTGCTCGGTGTGGAAGAAGAGGAGATCGACGTAGAAGTCGTCGCCGTCGACGTCGAAGTGGACCTGGCGGCCGACGAACGCGAAGCCGGCGCCGAGCTCGCGGAGGGTGTCGACGATCCGGTCCATGAGCGCCTGCTCGAGCTCGCGCTCGGAGACCGCGTCGGTCAGGTCGAGGAAGTCGAAGACGTACGGGTCCTTGCCGAGTTCCCGGGCTAGGTCGGAGTCAGCGGGGGGCGAGCCGGCCCGCGAAGTTCGTCGGTGGGGCGCCGACTCGCTCGAGCGTCCGGTTCATGATCTGGTTCGTGAGCACGTTGCGCGACCAGCCGTGTTCGGCGGCGCGCGCGGCGTACCAGTCACGGGCCGCGCGGTCGTCGAGCTTGCCGAGGAGGACGGTGATGTGCCCCCACGGAAGTCGTCCAACAGCCTGTTGGACTACTCCGGCATGGTCGGGCCACGCCTCCGCGAAGGCGCGCATGTAGAAGAGGTTCGAGCGCGAGAGGCCCTTCATCGCGGGGAACTCGGCGCGAAGGTCATCGGCGAGGCGCGCGACGACGGCACCACCCCAGCCCTCGTCCGCCTGGCGCTCCAGGATGACGTGCCCGATGGACCAGTACAGCTCGATCAGCTGCGTGTTCACGCGACGCTGCGCGGCGAGCTGGGCTGTTCGGACCTGGTGCTTCAGCGCCGTGAGGACGCTGGCGTAGTCGGTGGGCAGCGGCAGCGCGTCGGTCACCGGATGAGGGTAGCCGCCCCGGCCCGGGTCGAGGAGCCGACGCCCGTGTGAGAGCCCAGGGAAGTGGGTACGAGCCGGGTGGCGCGCGAGCGCCCCCCGCCCGCGCACCCGTGCCGGGCCGCCGACCCGCACGAGGAGAACGATGACCACCGACACCGCACTCGACATCGATGGGCTGATCGACCCCGAGGACACCGAGGCCGGACCCGGCACGCTGCGGATCACGGATCCGCGCGACGGGTCGCTCGTGGGCGACATCGACGCATCCACGCCCGACGAGGTCGACGCCGCCGTGCGCCGCTCGGTCGAGGCGTCCGCCGCGTGGGCCGCGACGCCGCCCGCCCAGCGCGGCCAGGCCGTGCGCCGCGCCGCCCACGCGCTCGCCGAGCACGCGGAGGAGCTGGCCGAGCTGAACGTGCGCGAGACCGGCAAGCCGCGCGGCGACGCGCTCGGCGGCGTCGGCGCGGGCGTCGACACGCTGCTGCAGTACTCCGAGCTCGGGCCGATCCATCGCGGGAAGGCACTCCTGGGCACCCTCCCCAACGTGGACTTCTCGGTGCCCCGGCCGCGCGGCGTCACGGTCGCGCTCACGCCGTGGAACGATCCGGTCGCGGTCGCCGCGGGCATCATCGGCGCGGCGCTCGTGATGGGCAACACCGTGATCCACAAGCCGAGCGAGCGCTGCCCGCACACCGGCGAGCTGCTCGGCCGGATCCTCGCCGAGGCCCTCCCCGACGGCGTGCTCGTCTCCGTGGTCGGCGGCGGCGACGTCGGCGACCAGCTGGTCGCGCACGAGGACACGCGCATGGTCGCGCACGTCGGATCCACCGCAGCGGGCGAGGCCATCGCGCGTCGCGCCGCCGGCACGCCCACCCACGTGATCCGCGAGAACGGCGGCAACGACCCGCTGCTCGTCGACGCAGGCGTCGACCCCGCGTGGGCCGCCGCGCAGGCCGCCCTAGGATCCTTCGCCAACGCCGGCCAGATCTGCACCTCGGTCGAGCGCATCTACGTGCACGCCGCCATCGCCGACCGCTTCACCGCCGCGCTCGTGGCGGAGGCCGAGCGCTGGAACTCCTCCGGCGACCTCGGCCCGCTGGTCGACGAGCGCATGCGCGACGCCGTTCACGAGCAGGTCGCGGAGGCGCTCACGGAGGGCGCCCGCGCGCTCGTCGGCGGCCACGTGCCCGACGGCCCCGGATCCCGCTACCCCGCCACCGTGCTCGTCGACTGCACCGCCGACATGACCGTGATGACGGCTGAGACGTTCGGCCCGGTCGCGGCCGTGCAGGTCGTCGCGGACTTCGAGGAGGCGCTCGCCCGGGCATCCGACGACCGGTACGGCCTCGCCGCGAGCGTGCTGACGGCGTCGATGGAGCACGCCCAGCGCGCCGCCGCCGAGCTGCCCGTCGGCACGATCAAGGTCAACGGCGTCTTCGGCGGCGCGCCCGGCGGCGCCGCGCAGCCCCGCGGCCGCAGCGGATCCGGCTTCGGCTACGGCCCCGAGCTCCTCGACGAGATGAGCACCACGACCGTCGTGCACCTCGGGCTGCCGGTGCTCGACGCGGGAGCGGTCACCCCGGCCGAGGACGCGTCCGGCTCCGTCAGCACCGACGCGGGAGACGCGCGATGACGAGCGAGCTGCGCGGGATCATCGGCCTCCTCGCCGAGCGCCGGCCGACCGTCACGGTCATCGGCGACGTCATCCTCGACGAGTGGTGGCGCGGCCACAGCGACCGGATGACCCGCGAGGCGCCGGCACCCGTCGTGGACGTGACCGAGCGGATCCAGTCGCTCGGCGGCGCCGCGAACACCGCCGTGAACCTCGCGAGCCTCGGCGGCACCGTGCGGATGGTCGGCCTCGTCGGCCAGGACGCCGCGGGCGACCGCGTGCGCGACCTGCTGGTCGCCGCTGGCGTCGACGTGACCGGCCTCGTGCACTCGCCGCGCCTGCGGACCACCACCAAGACGCGCATCGTGGGCGACGACCAGGTGATCGTGCGGGTCGACGACGTGCACCGCGGATCCGTGCACCGCGACGACGCGCGCGCCCTCGCCCGCGCGGCCCTCGAGGCCACCTCGGGCGTCGACGGCGAGATCGTCTCCGACTACGGCACCGGCACGCTGCACGGCGTGGTGCTCGAGTCGCTCGCCGCGCGCTCGAGCCGCCCCGGCCTCACCGTGGTCGACGCGCACGATCCCGCGATCTGGGCCCCGCTCCGCCCCGACCTCATCACCCCGAACGCGGGCGAGGCCGGCCGGCTGGTCGACCGGCCGCTCGCGCGCGACGAGGACCGGGCCGCC
>NZ_QWGT01000029.1 GCF_003576405.1 Clavibacter lycopersici | reverse complement strand
CGCGGCCACCGCCGCCGCATCGCCGCCCGAGCGGGACGCCGCCCGCGACGCCGAGCGCGCCTGGCAGCGCGAGCGGATCCCCGCCCACCTCCGCGACGCCGTCCTCGCCGACCAGCGCAGCCGCAGCGCGATCTGCTGGGGCGTGTTCGACGACCTCGCCTGACGCCGTCGACCTGCCGATCTCCAGGCTGACGGACGCCCCGTCGATCGCCCGCGTAGGAGTGTCGTGAGGTTCCCCGCCGCCGGTGTGAGGGAACCGTATGGATGCGTGAGGACGCCCGCGCGCGAGGTGTCTAGTGGTGCCTCGTGCCCCGCCGGGCACCCGCGTCCGACCGGGCGCGGCACCCCTCCTGGAGGATCCCCCGTGCTCGACCTCGTGTACATCGCAGGCGCCATCGTCCTGTTCGCCCTCGTCGGCCTCGTCGGCCGGGGGGTGGAGAAGCTGTGATCACCTCGTTCGCCGACGCGGCCGGCCTCGCCGCCGCCGTGCTCGGCATCGCCTCCGTGGTGTACCTCGTGTACGCCCTGATCCGCCCCGAGCGGTTCTGATGGACGCGCTCGCCGGCATCCTCCAGGTCGCGTCCGTCGTCCTGGTCCTCGTCCTCGTCCACCGCCCGCTGGGCGACCTCATGGCGCGCATGTACGAGTCGCGCCACGACTGGCGCGTCGAGCGGTTCCTCTACCGCCTCATCGGCGTGGATCCCCGCTCCGAGCAGACCTGGCCCGCCTACCTCCGCGCGGTGCTCGCGTTCTCGCTCGTCGGTGTCCTCGTCGTCTACGGCATGCAGCGCCTCCAGGGCTTCCTGCCCTACGCGCTCGGCCTCCCCGCCGTGCCCGAGGGCCTCTCCTTCAACACGGCGATCTCGTTCGTCACCAACACGAACTGGCAGTCGTACTCGCCCGAGGCGACCATGGGCTACACGGTCCAGCTCGCCGGGCTCGCCGTGCAGAACTTCGTCTCGGCGGCGGTCGGCATCGCGGTGGCCATCGCGCTGGTCCGCGGCTTCGCCCGCGCCCGCAGCGGCACCATCGGCAACATGTGGGTCGACCTGATCCGCGGATCCCTCCGCCTGCTGCTCCCCCTCTCGCTCGTCACCGCGGTGGTCCTCATCGCCGGCGGCGTGATCCAGAACTTCGCCGGGTTCCAGGACGTGGCGACCATCACCGGCGGGACGCAGACGCTCCCCGGCGGGCCGGTGGCCTCGCAGGAGGCGATCAAGATGCTCGGCACGAACGGCGGCGGGTTCTTCAACGCGAACTCCGCGCACCCGTTCGAGGACCCGACCGCGTGGACCAGCGCGTTCCAGGTGCTGCTGATGCTCGTGATCCCGTTCTCGCTCCCCCGCACCTTCGGGAAGATGGTCGGCGACACCCGCCAGGGCACCGCGATCGCGGCCGTGATGGCCACGATCTTCCTCGTCTCGTTCACCGCCCTCACGATCTTCGAGCTGAACGGCCAGGGCACCGCCCCGATGGCCGCTGGCGGCGCGATGGAGGGCAAGGAGCAGCGCTTCGGCATCATCGCCTCGACGCTGTTCGGATCCACATCGACGCTCACCTCGACCGGCGCCGTCAACTCGATGCACGACTCGTACACGGCGCTCGGCGGCATGATGCCGATGCTCAACATGATGCTCGGCGAGGTCGCCCCCGGCGGCGTCGGATCCGGCCTCTACGGCATGCTCGTGCTCGCCGTGATCTCGGTGTTCGTCGCCGGCCTGCTCGTCGGCCGCACGCCCGAGTACCTCGGCAAGAAGATCGGGCCGCGCGAGATCAAGCTCGCGAGCCTCTACATCCTCGTCACGCCGATCCTCGTGCTGGTCGGCACCGCGCTGAGCTTCGCGATCCCCGCCGTCCGCGCGGACGTCGAGGGCACATCGATCCTCAACGGCGGGCTGCACGGCCTGTCCGAGGTGGTCTACGCGTTCACCTCGGCGGCCAACAACAACGGATCCGCGTTCGCCGGCCTCACCGCCTCGACGCCGTGGTTCACCGCGGCGCTCGGCGTCGCGATGCTGCTCGGCAGGTTCCTGCCGATCGTGCTCGTGCTGGCGCTCGCCGGATCCCTCGCGGCGCAGGACCGCATCCCCACCACCTCGGGGACCCTGCCCACCCACCGGCCGCAGTTCGTCGGCCTCCTCATCGGGGTGACGGTCATCGTGACCGCTCTCACCTACTTCCCCGTTCTCGCGCTGGGTCCCCTGGCGGAAGGGCTCGCATCATGACCGTCCTGACCACCCCCGAGACCGAGACCGCACCCGCGGCCGGCTCCGAGCAGCGGGCGTCGCGCGCCCGGGCCATCGACGCCCGGCAGCTCGCCGAGGCGCTCCCCGGCGCGTTCCGCAAGCTGGATCCGCGCCTCATGTGGCGGAACCCGGTGATGCTGATCGTCGAGGTCGGCGCCGCGTTCACCACGATCCTCGCGATCGCCGAGCCGTTCACGGGCGGCGCGGGATCCTCCGGCGGCAGCGCCGTGCCCGCGACCTTCACGGCCGGGATCGCGCTGTGGCTCTGGCTCACCGTCGTCTTCGCGAACCTCGCGGAGTCGGTGGCCGAGGGCCGGGGCAAGGCGCAGGCCGACAGCCTCCGCAAGACCCGCACCAGCACGATGGCGCGCGTCGTCGCCGGCTACGACCAGGCGGGTGATCCCGGCGCAGAGCGCGCCGAGCTCCGCGAGGTCTCGAGCGCCGACCTCACGCTCGGCGACACGGTCGTCGTGGTCGCCGGGGAGTCGATCCCGGGCGACGGCGACGTCGTGTGGGGCATCGCCTCCATCGACGAGTCGGCCATCACGGGCGAGTCCGCGCCGGTCGTCCGCGAATCCGGCGGCGACCGCAGCGCCGTGACGGGCGGCACGCGGGTGCTGAGCGACCGGATCGTCGTGCGCATCACCTCGAAGCCCGGCGAGACCTTCGTCGACCGCATGATCGGGCTGGTCGAGGGCGCGTCGCGTCAGCGCACGCCGAACGAGATCGCGCTGAACATCCTGCTGGCGAGCCTCACGATCGTGTTCGTGGTCGTGGCGCTCACGCTCAACCCGATCGCCTCGTACTCCGCGGCGACCGTCAGCGTGCCGGTGCTCATCGCGCTGCTCGTCTGCCTGATCCCGACCACGATCGGCGCCCTGCTCTCCGCCATCGGCATCGCCGGCATGGACCGGCTCGTGCAGCGCAACGTGCTCGCGATGTCGGGCCGCGCGGTCGAGGCCGCCGGCGACGTCACCACGCTGCTGCTCGACAAGACCGGCACCATCACGTACGGCAACCGCCGGGCCAGCGCGCTGGTCGCGGTGGACGGCGTCGGCGCCGAGGAGCTCGCCCGGGCCGCGGCCATGTCGTCGCTCGCGGATCCCACGCCCGAGGGATCGAGCGTCGTCGACCTCGCCGTCGCGCAGGGCCTCGACACGGCCACGCTGCCCCGCGGCGTCGACGTGCCGTTCACGGCCCAGACCCGCATGTCGGGCGTCGACCTGCCCGACGGCACGGTCGTCCGCAAGGGCGCGTCATCCGCGGTCATCGCGTGGCTCGAGGAGGGCGGCCGCCGGCTGCCGTCGTCGCTGCACGAGGAGCTGACCACGGCCGTCGAGGCCATCTCGAACGGCGGCGGCACCCCGCTCGTCGTCGCGAGCAAGGACCCGGCCGGCGCCGGCCGCGTGCTCGGCGTCGTGCACCTCAAGGACGTCGTGAAGGACGGCCTGAAGGAGCGCTTCGCGGAGCTGCGGGCGATGGGGATCCGCACGGTGATGATCACGGGTGACAACCCGCTCACCGCCCGCGCCATCGCCGCCGAGGCCGGGGTGGACGACCACCTCGCCGAGGCCACGCCCGAGGACAAGCTCTCGCTGATCCGCAAGGAGCAGGAGGGCGGCCGCCTGGTCGCCATGACGGGCGACGGCACCAACGACGCGCCCGCGCTCGCGCAGGCCGACGTCGGCGTCGCGATGAACACGGGCACGTCGGCCGCGAAGGAGGCCGGCAACATGGTCGACCTCGACTCGGATCCGACGAAGCTCATCGACATCGTGCGGATCGGCAAGCAGCTGCTCATCACGCGCGGCGCGCTCACGACGTTCTCCATCGCCAACGACATCGCCAAGTACTTCGCGATCATCCCGGCCATGTTCACGGGCGTGTTCCCGCAGCTCGCGGTGCTCAACGTGATGCAGCTGCACTCGCCGGCGTCCGCGATCCTCTCGGCGATCGTCTTCAACGCGCTGATCATCGTGGTGCTCATCCCGCTCGCCCTCAAGGGCGTGAAGTACCGGCCGCTCGGCGCCTCCCAGGTGCTCAGCCGGAACCTGCTCGTCTACGGGGTCGGCGGCGTGATCGCGCCGTTCATCGGCATCAAGCTCGTCGACCTCGTCGTCAGCCTGATCCCCGGCTTCTGATCCCCTCATCGCACACCAGACAAGGAACCCCATGCCCTCCCCCCGCCAGTCCCTCCGCACCGCCGGCGTCGCCGTCCGCGCGATGGCCGTCCTCACCGTCGTCCTCGGCGTCGGCTACACGGCCGTCGTCACGGGCATCGGCCAGCTCGCGCTCCCCGCGCAGGCGGACGGCTCGCTCGTCTCCGTCGACGGGAAGGCCGTCGGCTCGTCGCTGATCGGCCAGTCCTTCGCCGACTCCGACGGCGCCGCCCTCCCGGAGTGGTTCCAGTCCCGGCCGTCGGCCGCGGGCGACGGCTACGACGCGTCCGCGTCCACCGGCTCGAACCTCGGCCCCGAGAACGAGGACCTCGTCGCCTCCATCGAGGAGCGGAAGGCCGCGATCGCCGCGTCCGACGGCGTGGATCCGGCCGCCATCCCGGCCGACGCGCTCACCGCGTCGGCCTCCGGGCTCGACCCGCACATCAGCCCGGAATACGCTCGCCTCCAGGTGGCGCGCGTGGCGGAGGCCCGGGGGATCCCCGAGCAGGAGGTCGCGAGCCTCGTCGAGCAGCACGTGCAGGGCCGCGACCTCGGCTACCTCGGGGAGCCGACCGTCAACGTGCTCGAGCTGAACATCGCGCTCGCCGGCCTCGCCGGCTGACGCCCGCACCACGCGGGCAGGGAAGAAGGATCATGAAGCGCGGTCGACTGCGGGTGCTGCTGGGAGCGGCGCCGGGCGTGGGCAAGACCTACGCGATGCTCGAGGAGGGCAGGCGGCTGCGCGACGAGGGCGCCGACGTGGTGGTCGCGGTCGTGGAGACCCACGGCCGCGCCGCCACGGCGTCGATGCTCGAGGGGCTGGAGATCCTGCCGCGGCGCGAGGTCTCGCACCGCGGGGTGGAGATCACCGACCTCGACGTGGACGCGGTCATCGCCCGCCGGCCGGCCATCGCGCTGGTCGACGAGCTCGCCCACACCAACGCACCCGGCGGCCGGAGCGAGAAGCGCTGGCAGGACGTGGACCTCATCCGCGACGCCGGCATCGACGTGATCTCGACCGTGAACATCCAGCACATCGCCTCGCTGAACGACGTGGTCGAGAAGATCACGGGCGTGCCGCAGCGCGAGACGATCCCCGACCGCGTGCTCCGCGAGGCGCACCAGATCGAGGTCATCGACCTGGCGCCCGAGGCCCTGCGCGACCGGCTCGCCGGCGGGCGCGTGTACCCGGCCGAGCGGATCGACGCGGCCCTCTCCCACTACTTCCGGCTCGGCAACCTCACCGCGCTCCGCGAGCTCGCGCTCCTCTGGCTCGCCGACGAGGTCGACACCGCGCTCGCTGCCTACCGCGACGAGAAGGGGATCGACGCCAGGTGGGAGGCCCGCGAGCGCGTGGTCGTGGCGCTCACCGGCGGCGCGGAGGGCGAGACGCTCCTCAGGCGCGGCGCCCGGATCGCGGCCCGCTCGGCCGGCGGCGAGCTGATGGCCGTGCACGTCTCCAGCCAGGACGGCCTCCGCTCCGGCAGCCCCGAGGCGCTCGCCAGCCAGCGCGCGCTCGTCGACACGCTCGGCGGCAGCTACCACCAGGTCGTGGGCGACGACATCCCGCGCGCGCTCGTCGAGTTCGCGCGCGCATCCAACGCCACGCAGCTCGTGCTCGGCGTGAGCCGTCGCAGCCGCCTCGCCGCCGCGGCGACCGGTCCCGGCATCGGCGCCACCGTGATCCGCGAGTCCGGCGACATCGACGTGCACATCGTCACGCACGCGGCCGCGGGCGGGCGCTTCCGCCTGCCGCGCATCCGGGGCGGCGCGCTCAGCATGCGGCGCCGGATCCTGGGCGGGCTCCTCGCGCTCGGCGGCGGCCCGCTGCTCACCTGGCTGCTCTCCGCCACGCGCTCCGAGGACTCCATCACGAGCGACGTGCTCTCGTACCAGCTGCTCGTGGTGCTCGTGGCGCTCGTGGGCGGCATCTGGCCGGCCCTGTTCGCGGCCGTGCTCTCCGGGTTCACGCTCGACTACTTCTTCATCGACCCGCTCTACACGATCACGGTCGACGAGCCGCTGCACCTGCTCGCGCTCGTGCTCTACGTGGTGATCGCGCTGCTCGTCAGCTGGATCGTCGACCAGGCCGCCCGCCGCACCCGCCTCGCCCGCCGCGCGGTCGCCGAGGCCGAGCTGCTGGCGACCGTGTCCGGATCCGTGCTCCGCGGCGAGGGCGCCGTGCACGCGCTCGTGAGCCGCACGCGCGAGGCGTTCGGCCTGCAGGGCGTGAAGCTCGTGGACCGCGACGAGACGATCGCGTGGGACGGCGTCGTCACGGGCGCCGCCGCGACCGACGTGCCCGTGGGATCCCGCGGCGTGCTCACCCTCTACGGCGACGACCTCGAGGCGTCCGGCCGCCGGCTCCTCCGCGTCATCGCCGCGCAGCTCGACGCCGCGCTCGAGCACCGCGACCTCTCCGACACGGCCCGCGAGGTCGGCCCGCTCGCCCAGACCGACCGCGTGCGCACCGCGCTCCTCTCGGCCGTCAGCCACGACCTCCGCCGCCCGCTCAGCGCCGCGACGGCCGCCGTCACCGCGCTCCGCTCCCCCGGACTGGCCTGGACCGACGGCGACCGCGAGGAGCTGCTCGCCACCGCCGAGGAGAGCCTCGGCACGCTCGCCGACCTCGTCACCGACCTCCTCGACGTCAGCCGCGTGCAGGCCGGCGTGCTCGGCGTGCGGCTCATGGACGTCGACCTCGACGACGTCGTGCTCGCCGCACTCGACGAGCTCGACCTCGGTCCCGCCGACGCGGTGCTGGATCTCGCGCCCGACCTCCCCGGCGCCGTCGCGGATCCGGGCCTCCTCCAGCGCGTGGTCGTCAACCTGCTGAGCAACGCCGTGCGCCACGCACCCGAGGGCGTGCCCGTGCGGCTCAGCACGAGCGCGTTCGCGGAGTCCGTGGAGATCCGCGTGGTGGACCACGGCCCCGGCGTCGCCCCCGAGCGCCGCGACGACATGTTCGTCCCGTTCCAGCGGCTCGGCGACACGGACAACGCGTCGGGCCTCGGCCTCGGGCTCGCGCTCTCGAAGGGCTTCACCGAGGGGATGGGCGGCACGCTCACCGCGGAGGACACCCCGGGCGGCGGGCTCACGATGGTGGTCGCGCTGCCGGCGTGCCGGGCGGGCGCGGAGCCCGTCGCGGACGCTCCCACCACGGCTCCCGCGCCCCGCTCGGAGGTGTCCGCGTGAGGATCCTCATCGCCGACGACGACCAGCAGATCCTGCGGGCCCTCCGCATCACCCTCACGAGCCTCGGCTACGAGATCCTCACCGCGGAGGAGGGGGCCGCCGCCATCCGCGTGGCCGTCGCCGAGAAGCCCGACCTCTACATGATCGACCTCGGGATGCCGCGGCTCGACGGCGTCGAGGTGATCCAGGCGCTCCGCCTCTGGTCGACCGCGCCTATCCTCGTGGTCTCCGGCCGCTCGGGCGCCGCCGACAAGGTCGAGGCCCTGGACGCGGGCGCCGACGACTACGTCACCAAGCCGTTCTCCATCGACGAGCTGCTCGCCCGGATCCGCGCCCTCGGCCGCCGCGCCGCCGCCGACGAGGACCGCTCCGCCACGGTCTCCTTCGCCGACGTGACCGTCGACCTCGCGGCCCGCGTCGTCACGCGCGGCGACCAGCGCGTGCGCCTCACCCCCACCGAGTGGCAGGTGCTCGAGCTCCTCGTGCGGAACCCCGACCGGCTCGTCTCCCGCCAGACGCTCCTCACCGAGATCTGGGGCCCGACCCACCTCAACGACAGCGGCTACCTCCGCCTCTACGTCGCGCAGCTGCGCAAGAAGCTCGAGCCGGATCCCGCGCATCCGCGGCACCTGCTCACGGATCCCGGCATGGGCTACCGCTTCGTGCCTGCGGGGGCGGGGCGGGCGCCGGAGGACGCGTAGCCGATCCCGTCCGCCTGCGCGAGGGAGCAGGATCACCTGCGTGGCCCACGTCGAGGGACGGGTCAGCGGGCGGCCCGGGAGAGTCGTGGCGTCGGGATGCCGAGCTGCCGGGCCGTGCCCAGCGCATCGTCGAGGACAGCGCGGTGCTCGGCGGCGTCCGGATCGGTGTGCGCGGCGAGGCTCACCCGCGCGATCGGCACGAGGACGGTCGCGGCCGCCAGCACCCCGGCGGTCAGCCCGGGCAGCCGCCACGGGAGCGCGGTACCGGCGTGCCTGCGGAGGTCCACGCCGCGTGCTCCCAGGACGGGGATCAGCTCCCGGCTGGCCAGGAAGGCCGCCCGGAGCGCTCGCGGGTCCCCGACCATGCGCGCGAGACCTCCCGCGGCCAGCGCCTGGGAGAACATGCCGGCGTCCATGGCGAAGTGCAGCAGCAGCCATCCCCGCATGTCCTCCTCCTCCCGGGTGCCGAGCCCCGCCTGCCGGAACGCCGCGCGCACCAGCTGCCCGCGCCGCCCGGCATGCCCGGAGGCATCGAGGGTGATCGATCGGAAGAGAGCGCCGTGGAGGACCCCGTCCGGACCGAAGCCCCCGCCGGCCTGCGGGAACCCGAACACCACCTGGTCGGTGGGAAGCGGCGCGATCGCCGCGAGGGGCTCCGCCCACACGTTGCCGAGGACCAGCACGGTGGCATCGCCGATGCGCGGCGCGAGGTACGCGGCGGCCTCCCCGAGACGGTGGTGCCCGACGCTGAGCACGACGAGGTCGAACTCGTCCGCGGACCCGAGGGTCTCCCGCAGCCGCGTCGCGAGGGACGTGCGGACGCGGCGGCCCAGCGGCGAGCGCCTCGCATCCACGACGTCCGTCCGCACCTCGTCGCCGTACTCGGCGGCGCGGCCCGGGCGCACGAGGAACTCGACCCGGTGCCCGGCCTCCTGGAGCACCTGGCCGTAGATGGTCGCGATGACCCCGCGTCCGAACATGAGGATCCTCATGGCACTCCTCCCGCTAAAGTGGAGACGATCTCCACCCCTCGAGTATGTGGAGATCGTCTCCGTATGTCAACGGGAGGGTGCATGGCCGAGGACAAGCCGCTGCGTGCCGACGCACGCCGCAACCGCGAGGCGATCATCGCCGCCGCGCGCGCGGTGTTCGAGCGCGACGAGCCGCTGAGGTTCGACGACTTCGCCGCGCGCGCGGGAGTGGGCGTCGGGACCCTGTACCGCCACTTCCCCACGCGGGAGTCGCTGGCTGCGGCGGTCTACCGCGGCGAGGTGGCCGCGCTCTGCGAGCGGGGCCGCGCCTCGTCGCTCCCGCCCGCGGAGGCCCTGGACGCGTTCCTGCGCGCGTTCGTCGACTACGTCCTCGAGCACGCCGCGCTCGCGCGAACGCTGGCCGGCATCGTCGACGCCGCGGACCGGGCCGAAGGAGGGAGCGAGCTCGAACGCACCCTCACCGACCTGATGGCGCGAGGGGTCTCCGACGGCACCATCCGCGACGACGCGAGCGCGGGGGCCGTGATGATGGCCCTGCACGGGATCGGAGCCGCAGCCGACGGGCCCCGCCGCGCCGCCGAGGCACGGCAGGTCGCCTCGCTCCTCGCACGCGGCCTCCGCGTCGCCTGATCCGGCGACGGGGCGACCAGCCGGCACCCGGATCCACGCGCGTATGCTCCCGTGGTGCCCCAGAGATCCACCCGCGCCTCCCGCCCCGCCGCCGTCATCGCCTCCGCCGCCGCCGCGCTCGGCGGCCTCACCGCCGCCGCCCTCGTCGTGCCGCGCCGCTTCGAGGCCGGCCGCCGCGAGCGCGCCGTGGTCCTCAACGAGACGCTGCCCGTCAACTCGGCCTGGTGGCGCGAGCACGCGAAGGCCGAGGGCGACCTCCTCTACGTGGCGCTCGGCGACTCGACCGCGCAGGGCATCGGCGCGAGCCGCCCGGTGAACGGCTACGTCGGGATCCTCGCCGACCGGATCCGCGCCCTGAGCGGCCGCACGGTCCGCACCGTCAACCTCAGCGTCTCGGGCGCCCGCGTCGCCGACCTCGTGGAGTACCAGCTCCCCCGCCTCGCGAAGCTGCGACCCGACGTCGTGACCCTCGCGATCGGCGCCAACGACATCGCCGCGTTCGAGCCGGTCGCCTTCGAGCGCGACCTGGGCCTGATCCTCGACGCCGTCCCGCCGACCACCGTCGTCGCCGACCTGCCGTGCTTCCACTTCCCCGCGAGCGAGCGCAAGGTGCGGGTCGCGAACGAGATCGTGCGCCGCCTCGCCACCGACCGCGGCCTCCGCATCGCGCCGCTCCACCGCATCACCCGCCGCCAGACGGCGATCCTCGCGATCACCCAGGCCGCGGGCGACCTCTTCCACCCGAACGACCGCGGCTACCGCGTCTGGGCGAGCGCGTTCCTGCCGTTCCTCCCGGCGACGGTCCGCGCGCTGGAGGTGGCGGGGCGCTGACGCGCTCGCCTGCACCCGGACGCCGTCCGTAGGGTGGATCCATGGCCGACGACACCCCCGACGCCCGCCCCACCGGCACGCTCTGGCTGGTGATCGGGCTCGTCTCGGGCGCGCTGCTCATCACGGACGCCGGACTCTCGCCGTGGATCTCCGCGGCCGCCTTCGCCCTCTCCGTCTTCATGTACGTGCGCGTCCGCGGCCGCGACCGAGCCCTCGCGCCGCCGCCGACCGGCACGCTCTGGTTCGTGGTCACGCTGATCGTCGGCGCGCTCCTCGTGACGGGCGGCTTCCGACCTCCGTGGATCGGCGCCGTGGCCCTCGCGGCCTCCGTGCTCCTCTACGTCCGCGCGATGATCCGCCTCACGGCCCGGCCCGCGACGGACCCGGATCCCGCGGACTGACCACCCGCATCGGGCTCCGCTCCGGCCGGCGTCCCACGGTGCCGGGACCCGATCGCCGCACGGCACCCGCGACCCACCGGCGCGGCACCGCCGCCCGACTCGGCACCCGGCGCCCGCTCCGTAGCGTCGGCCGCATGATCCCCGCAGCCGGCCCCACCCGTCACCCGCACGCCGCCCGCGACCCCCGGCGCACGCGGGTCACGTTCCGGCGCGCGACCCACTCCGAGCTGCTCAAGCTCGCGACGCTCCGCTCGATCCGCTGGACCGCCGCGCTGGTCGTGCTCGCCGGCGTCGGCATCAGCGTGATGGCGTCGCTCGTGGCCAACCCGCTGCCCGCCGGATCCTCGCCGTCGACCGTGGACGCGGGCACGGCCGCCATCCTCACGACGCCCCTGCTGCTCAGCCAGATCGTCGTCGGCGTGCTCGGGGTCCTCGCCATGGGGTCCGAGTACTCGGCCGGCACGATCCGCTCCACCCTCGCCGCGGTGCCGCACCGCATGGAGGCGCTGGCCGCGAAGGCGCTCGCGGTCACGCTGGTCGCGTTCGGGCTCGGTGTCGTCCCGGGCCTCGCCGCCTACGTGCTGACCACCGGCACGCGCGCCGACCTCGGCTACGTCGGCAGCCTCGCGTCGTGGGGCGTGCTCGGACCGCTGCTCGGATCCGGCGCCTACCTCGCGATGGTCGCCCTCCTCGGCCTGGCGCTCGCGACGCTCATGCGCAGCGGCGTCGCGGCCATCACCGCCTTCGTCGCGATCCAGCTCGTGCTGCCCCAGCTCGTCGGCCTGCTGCCGGATCTCGGCGAGGTAGCGCCGTACGACCTGCTGCTCACGACAGCCGGCCGGATCCTCACGGGCACGACCGGCAGCATCACCCCGCCGCCCGTGACAGGACTCGAGGTGGCGGTCGTCGCGGCATGGCTCCTGATCCCGGGGGCCGCCGCGGCCCTCCTCTTCCGCCGCCGGGACGCGTAGCCCGGCACACGTCCAGCGGTGTCGGTGCCCGCCGGTAGAGTCCCCGCATGGCCCGCACCCACTCCACGTACCGCTGCTCGGAGTGCGGGTGGACGACCCCGAAGTGGGTCGGCCGGTGCGCCGAGTGCCAGAGCTGGAACACCGTCGCGGAGGTGTCGCAGACGCCCGCGGCGGCCGGCCGGGTCACCACGCTCACGCCCGCGGGATCCAGCCAGGCGCGCTCGATCATGCACGTCGGCACCGCGTCCGCCAGCCACATGCCGAGCGGAGTCGGCGAGCTCGACCGCGTGCTCGGCGGCGGCATCGTGCCGGGCGCGGCCATCCTCATGAGCGGCGAGCCCGGCGTCGGCAAGTCCACGCTGCTGCTCGAGGTCGCGGCGCGCGCCGCGGCGAAGGGCGCGAAGGTCCTCTACGTCACGGCCGAGGAGTCGGTCGCGCAGGTGCGCATGCGGGCCGAGCGCACGGGCGGGCTGCAGGAGTCGCTCATGATCGCCGCCGAGACCGACCTCGGCACGATCCTCGGCCACATCCAGCAGGTGTCCCCCGACCTCCTCATCGTCGACTCCGTGCAGACCGTCTCCAGCAGCACGTCCGACGGCCTGCCCGGCCACCCCGGCCAGGTGCGCGAGGTCGCCGTCACGCTCATCCGCGTCTGCAAGGAGCGCGACCTGCCGCTCCTGCTCGTCGGCCACGTCACGAAGGACGGCTCCATCGCCGGCCCGCGGCTCCTCGAGCACCTGGTCGACGTGGTCTGCCAGTTCGAGGGCGACCGGCAGACGTCGCTGCGCTTCATCCGCGCGCTCAAGAACCGCTTCGGCCCCACCGACGAGGTCGGCTGCTTCGAGATGGCGGGCGACGGCATCGTCGAGGTGCCGGATCCGAGCGGCATGTTCCTCTCGCGCGGCGTCCACTCGGTCTCCGGCACGTGCGTCACGGTCGCGATGGAGGGCCGCCGCGCCCTGCCCGTGGAGGTGCAGGCGCTCGTCGTCGACACCAAGGCGCCGCAGCCGCGCCGCGTGGTCAACGGGGTGGATGCGTCCCGCGTCGCCATGCTGCTCGCGGTGCTGGAGAAGCGCGCCAACGTGCGGCTCTCCGATCGCGACGTCTACGTCTCCACGGTCGGCGGCGTGCGCCTCACCGAGCCCGCGGCGGATCTCGCCATCGCCGTCGCGCTCGTCTCCGCGGTCAACGGCAAGGCCATGCCGCACGACCTCGCGGCGTTCGGCGAGATCAGCCTGGCGGGCGAGATCCGCGGCGTCACGTCGGCGCCGCAGCGCGCGGCGGAGGCCCGACGGCTCGGCTTCACGCAGATCGTCGACGCCGAGTGGGGCCCGCTGTTCTCCGCGCTCGGCCGCGCGTTCTCCCTCGCGAAGAGCGAGCGGGAGAAGGAGCTCGACGAGGCGTTCTGATCCGGGGGGCGCGTCAGCCGGCGACGGGTGCGTCGTGGCCGTGCTCGCGCACGTGCGCCACGGCGTCGTCCACCACGTGGGTCACGTGCGTGTCCGCCACCTCGTAGCGGGCGATGCGGCCGGTGCGCTCCACGTTCACCAGCCCCGCCGACCGCAGCACGCGCAGGTGCTGCGACACGAGCGGCTGGGACAGGCCCGACTCGGCGACCAGCTCGGTCACCGTCATCTGGCGCGCCGCCAGCAGACCGAGCAGGCCGAGGCGCGCGGACGACGACAGCACCTTGAAGAGGTCGGCGGCCTGCTCGAAGCCGGCGGGTGGGTACGTCATCTGCTCGATCCTAGGGCGAGGCCGACACGCGGCGAGGCCCGGAGACGGCGACGGGGACCGGGCCTCATGGCCTGGTCCCCGTCTCGATCCTCGTGCGCCGTGGCGCGATGGATCAGTGCTCGTCGTAGTGGTCGCCGTGCTCGGCGTGCTTGTGGCCGTCGTGGACGAAGTCGACGTGGTCCTCGTGCGTGACGGTCTCGTGACCGCAGTCGGCGCCGTGCTGGTGCTCGGCGACGGTGTGCTCGGCGTGGGTCTCTGTGGTGTCGCTCATGGTGCGTCCTTCCGTGGGTGGATCATCAGGATGACAGACACATGCATGGATTGCAATGGATGCATCCAATCAGGAACCATGATCATGTGCGCACATGCGCGCGGGACGCGACGGCGGTCAGTACAGCAGGAACGACTTCGGCTCGGCGCTCTTCACGCCGGCCACCTCGACCGAGAGCGTGTAGGTCGCGCCGCCCGCGGGCACGGCCGGACGCTCCTTCTCCTCGCACGTCGTGGTGGACGACCGCTGGCGCGACCACTCGAACGGCGACGACGTCTGCGGCGTGCGGGCCGCGAGCTCGACCTCGGCGTCCTCGGCGCCCGTCTGGCAGTCCGTCGACTTCCAGTAGACGTCGGATCCGCTCGAGATCGTGAACACCTGCGTGGTCGTCCCGAGGTTCGCGGTGCAGGGCTCCATGCCCACGTTCGTCACCGTGAAGGAGAGCTTCGGCAGCACGCCCGCCTTGTAGGAGGCGGCGTCGGTGACGGGGGTGACGGTCAGCTGGCCCGCGGCGCAGGATCCGTCGGTGTTGGTCTCCGTGCCGGCGCTCGCGCTCGAGCTGGGGTCGGGAGTCGGCTCCGCGGCCGCGTCGCCCGAGTCGCCGTCGGCGGCGTCCGCGCTGGGCGTCGCGCCGGGAGCCGCGGTGTCGGCCGAGCCGCGGCCGAGGTTCGAGACGATGATCACGACGACCGCGATCACGGCCACCACGACGAGCAGCGCGAGCAGGCGGCGACGGCGGTACACGGCCGCGGACGGGCGGCCTCCGGGCGAGGTCGAGGACATGACCACAGGCTACGGTCGGGCGCCCGCCCGGCCGGGTCGGCGCGCCCGCCGCGCACGTCCCTCCGGGGATCTGGGGCGCCCGCGCCTTCCGGCGCCTGCTCGGGGAGCGCCGGGTCAGAGCGCCTTGAGCATGCGCGTGTTGCCGAGGGTGTTCGGCTTCACGCGCGAGAGGTCGAGGAACTCGGCGATGCCCTCGTCGTGCGAGCGGAGCATCTCGTAGTAGATCTCCTGCGCGATGATCGACTCCGCGACCTCGTGGTAGCCGTGGCGCGTGAAGAAGCCGACCTCGAAGGTCAGGCAGAACAGGCGGCTGAGGCCGAGCTCGCGCGCGTCGTCCTCGAGGCGCTCGAGGATCGCGTGGCCGACGCCGGTGCCGCGGGTGTGCGGGGCGGCCGCGAGGGTGCGGATCTCGCCGAGGTCCTCCCACATCACGTGCAGCGCGCCGCAGCCGACGACCTCGTCGGACGCGTCGACCGCGACCCGGAACTCCTGCACGTTCTCGTAGAGCACGACGAGGTCCTTGCCGAGGAGGATCCCCTCCATCACGAGCGGCTCGACCAGCTGCTGGATGCGGGGCACGTCGCCGGTGCGCGCGCGTCGCACGGTGACGCCGCCTGCGGGCTCCCCGGACTCGACGACGACTGGCTCTGCGCTCACGATGACGACCCTCTCGATCCGCGGCTCGGGCGCCCGGATCAGGGGTCCAGCCTAGCGACGGGCGGCTCCGGCGACCGGGGCGGGTCGGGGTCCGGGGCCGTGTCGGCGGCCGGATCGGTGCCCGCGGCGGGCGTCGCGAGCCGCGCGATCATCCGCGGCGCGATCCACACGATCGCCACCACGCCCACCACCGCACGCAGCCCGGCGAACACGAGCACCCACCAGCCGACCCCGTCGCCGCCGACGAGCAGCGCGATCCCGATGACCACGAGCGCCGCGTCCGCGACGAACGGCACGCGCAGCCAGAACATGAGGCGCCGGACGGGATCCATGTCAGCTGCCGCCGACCGGCCCGGGGCGATCCGCGACGGGGGCACCCGACGGCGGCGCCCAGCGGTCGGACGCAGGATCGGCGGCGGCCCGCGCCTCCGCCGCACGCCGCTCCACCGGCAGCCGCACCCCGAAGACCGTGCGGCCCGGCTCCGACTCCACCCAGATGCCGCCGTGGTGCGCCGAGACGATCGCCTGCGCGATCGCCAGGCCGAGGCCGGTGCCGCCGGTGGAGCGGGCCCGGGATCCGTCGCCGCGCACGAAGCGCTCGAACAGGGAGGCCTGCAGCTCGGGCGGGATGCCGGGGCCGTCGTCGGTCACGCGGATGACGGCGTGCGCATCCGGCCCCGCCCCCTCGACGGCGAGCGACGCGACGACGCGCGTGCCGGCCGGCGTGTGCGTGCGGGCGTTCGCGAGCAGGTTGACGACCACCTGGCGGAGGCGGGCGTCGTCGCCGGGGACGGACACCGGCTCCTCGGGCAGGTCGAGGTCCCAGTCGTGATCCGGGCCCGCGGCGCTCGCGTCGCCGACCGTGTCGAGGAGGATGCGCGTGACGTCGACCGGATCCGACTCCAGCTCGCGCCCCTCGTCGAGCCGCGCGAGCAGCAGGAGGTCCTCGACGATCGTGGTCATCCGCACCGACTCCGACTCGATGCGCGACAGGGAGTGCGTCACGTCCTCGGGCAGCTGGTGCGGGCCGCGGCGCGTGAGCTCGGCGTACCCGCGGATGGAGGCGAGCGGCGTGCGCAGCTCGTGGCTCGCGTCCGACACGAACCGCCGCACCTTCGCCTCGCTCGCCTGCCGCGACGACAGCGCCGCCGCGACGTGGCCGAGGAGGCCGTTGAGCGCGGCGCCCACGCGGCCGACCTCGGTGCGCTCGTCGGTGTCGGATGCGGGCACGCGCGCCTCGAGGGCCACGTCGCCGCGGTCGAGCTCCAGCGCCGCGACGTGGGTGGCCGTGTCGACGACCCGGTCGAGCGGCCGCAGCGCGCGGCGCACGATGAGGGTGCCGAGCACCGCGGCGAGCGCCAGGGTCATGGCGGCGACCACCGTGATCACGATGATGAGCTGCTCGACCACGTCGTCGGCGGGCTTCGTCGGCAGGCCGGTGACGAGGGTCGCGCCCGAGGACGAGGTCTCGCCGACGAGCCGGTAGCTGCCGAGCGCGCCGCCGAGGTCGACCGTGCGCGGGATCCCGTCGGTCGGCACGCTCTGCAGCTGCTGGCTCTGGCGCTCGGTCAGCTCCACCGCGCCCGCGCCCCCGGGCTCGCCCTGCGCGGCGGAGCGGTCGGCGATGTAACCGCCCGATACGACGCCGTCGACGATGGTCGCGCTGATGGTGCCGACCTGCTGCCCGAACGCGCCGAGGCCGCCGGGAGGGGCGCCGGGGAAGCTGCCGTAGTCGTCCGGATCCCGGTCGACGAAGCTCTGCGACCGCGCCGCGGTGGCCTGCAGCTGCTGGTCGACCTGCTGCATCAGCGACGCCCGCAGCGCCAGGATGCTGACCGCCCCGATGAGGATGCTCGCGAGCGCCAGCAGCCCCACCACGCTGAGGACGAGGCGGCGACGCAGGGTCATGCCGCGTGCGGCGACCGCCAGCCGGGCCCGCAGCGGCGAGGCCGCCAGCGGCGGGGTGCCCAGCTGCTTCGTCACTCCGCGGCCTTGAGCATGTAGCCGCTGCCGCGCACCGTGTGGATCATGGGGTTCCGCCCGGCGTCGATCTTGCGGCGCAGGTAGGAGATGTAGATCTCGACCACGCTCGACTTGCCGCCGAAGTCGTAGCTCCACACCCGGTCGAGGATCTGCAGCTTGCTCAGCACACGGCGCGGGTTCCGCATCAGGTAGCGCAGCAGCTCGAACTCGGTCGCGGTGAGCTCGAT